>NZ_JAAGOZ010000013.1:0-127672 GCF_010499845.1 Salipiger sp. PrR007
CGGCGCATCGGCATCCATTTGTTGTTGACCCACTCGCTCGCCGCGCTGCCGGTCGGGTGCACGATCAGCGAGTCGAGCGGCGTGTACTCGTGCCAGGCGCCCAGCGTCGGCTGAATGATCGACACCGTCTTTCCCCACTGCGCCGAGCCCCGGATGGTCACTTCTCGGCTCGGATGCTCCGGCGAGAGCACCTGGTGAATCTCGCGCAGGAACTCGAAGCGCGCGATATCGAACGGACCGGAGATCGGCGAGCGCTCGTCAAACTCGATGTTCTCGGTGCACCACCGGGTGATGTCAGGTGGCGGAGGCGGCGCCATTGCCGCGGCCATGGCCGAGCAGACCACATGTCGCGCCGACGCAAGAAATCCCATCAGAAATCGACCTCGTCCTCTTCGGCATCCATCGTGGCAGCTGTGGCCTCTTCAGCCATGGCATCGGCCCGCGCGCCCCGGTGCTCGCGCCAGAGATCGATCACCAGTTTCCGCGCTTCCTTGAAATCGACGCCGAGCTCGTCGGCGATCGCTCGAGCAGCGCGGCGCAGGAAGTCTTCGACCTGTGCCAGCTCGCGCGATAGTGCACGCGTCGCTTCGCGTGCGGCCTTCTCCGCCAGAACCACGCTTCCCTCTTCGAGCATGTTCTGCCGGCGCAGACGCCGCGCCTCTTCCTCGACCTTCTGGATCCGTGCGAGTTCGTAGCGGTCCGGATCATTCTTGGGCAGTTGCCCGTCCGGCCTCGAGGGCGGCGCGCTCGCTTCGGGCGCACCCGGTGCAGCTTCGCCCTCTCGCAGCCGGCGCTTCGTCTCGGCGCCGTTACCGAGCATCTGGCCGGGGTCCAGCCTCTGCTCGAGGACCGCGCGGACCCTGTCGACGTTGAACCGCCGCGCCCGCCCGGCGCCGGTGAAGCACCCGTCGAGCTTGCCCTCGGACACGTACTGGCTGATGCGCCCCTTCGAGAGGCCAAGTTCTTTCGCAAGTTCGGTCGTATTCATCTGCGACCTCCCAAGTCGTTTAGCTTCATCCCCTTGGTTTAGTTAGGAGTTTAGGCTTTTTCAGTTGTTTAGAGAGGCAAAACCCATGCCCTTAGCCGCCCCGTATACGGGCGGTTTCCAGGAGGGACCCATGGATTTGAGCCTTACGGCTTGTATTGGAATTTTAAGGCCAGCCGCCCCGCCGCTGCAGCTGGTCTGTGTGCCTCGCGCCAGTCGGCGGGCGCGTTGAGGTATCCCAAACGGGAAGCGCCCGGCAGCGGGGTCTCCGCTCCGGGCGCACTTCGGTTCGCAGGCAAGATGTCAACAGAGTGACTTTGAAGTCAAGATACTTTCTGCGAGCCACCAGGCTACGTGACAGCGGTTCGAGTTCCTGAAACGCTCCAACCCGTTGGAATCACTATTCACGAGTTGCTCCCGTCAACATGCTTAAGAAGTTGCAACAAGGCCATTTCGCCATAGCGCTACTCGTATTGATCATAGCGCTAGCTATGGCTGTCCTGATCTGGGACCTGTCTTCAAGGCTAACCGAGCAGCGAGTACGCAATGAAGAAGGCGCCAAAGCCTCCCGCGAACAGACCACAGACCGGATAGAACTCCACTGCGGGACCGACCTTTCTCCGACGCTCCTCCGTCGCTGTTTGGAGGATGAAATAGAAGCCGGCGATGACGCAAAGCGCGCCGAGCGCAACCTTCAATCCCAGAAAGAGGTGGCCCTGTTCACACGTATAATGGGATACACCGGGATAGCAGGCATCGTCGTCGGCTTCTTGTCCGTCGTGTTGGTCTACTTCACGCTGCGCGAAACCCGGAGAATGGCGAGCGACACCAGAGAGATCGGCGAGGCGCAGGCGCAGGCCTACGTGACCGCAAGCAAGGCAGAATTTAGGTGGGGCTCCCCTGCGCGAGACGCGCCGCAAGTCCACATTCGATTTCAGAATATCGGTCAAACACCTGTGAAATGGTTCCAATTTCGGACCCACCCGATGTTGTTTTCGCTCGGAGGCGCTGGAGATGCGGGCCTCCCTCAAGAATGGCCATCTAACGATTTGCTCGGAGATTTCAGCAAGAAATGGAGCTATGTAGATGGCTCTACAGCTGGAAGTACCGTCAGTATCAGACTTCTGGCGAAGGGAATCACGGTGCGCCAACTGGAGAGTGCGCGTCCCACCTTGGGAGTTGCTAACAGCCACGGGCTCGCAATATTCGGTGAAGTCAGATATTGCACGTTCTTCAACGATATTTACCTGAGCCAGTTCGTGTTTGGCTTGAACTGGCTTCGGGATTTCAGAGGCGATAGAACGGTCGTCGAACAGGACGGCGCGGACCTCACAATCACGACTGAACGACCGCAGAAGATGAGCGCCTTCCCCTTCGAAATGGAGACATACCAACTCAAGTGCAAGAATAAGCGAGTGGATCATTGACCACCGCTATTCCAGGGGGCCATCGGCGGCATCGAGTCGGTCACTTCGAAGGCTGATAGACCCCTGATCTGGAACGTCGTTCTGAGCTCCAGAAGCGCACTCCACCACTGCAACCATTGCCTCCGCTGCGAAGCGACATCACGAGCTGTGCCAGTGTAGCGCACCAAGCAAACATAGCCATCATTCTTGCCGAGCTGAGATTGCGGCCATCGATGCATGATTCCATCCCCCGACCAAAAGCTGCGCTCGGCGTACACGCCATGCTTGCACCGACGAACCGTCGCTGGCTCGCACTTGGCCTCAGGCTGGCAATCCACCTCAGGCCACCGCCCGGACTGGGCAAGGCTAGCGATCCAGACAGCCATGCGCCGGCCACCCACCGCTTCCGGCAGCGCGGCGAGCGCCGAGGAGATCAGGTCCGCGTCCGGGTGCGGCTCGGACCGCCCGCCGCCATCGACCGAGCAGCCGAGATTGTGCCGCTGCATGAGGATGTATTCCATGCCGACACCGGGCCGCTCGCCGGCCAGCCGGGAGAGTTCGTCAAATTCGATGCTGATCTTCTCTCTCTGGAAGGCCCAGACCAGAAGCTCCCAGATGCTGACCGAGCGTTTCACCGAGCGCCCGGGACGAACCGCGCCGGCCATCAGAGAAGCCATCATCGTACCGCTCCCTCCGGAAGCAGCGCCATCGCGCGCCGCTCCAAACCGTCGTACCAGCGCAGCCACTGAGCATCGCCGTCCCGCGACATGCCGCGCCGACCACGATCCACCATCAGCTCGCGCTGCCGCGACCATTCGTCCGCCCGCTCGCGGATGATCCGCCGGTCGCCATCGTTCAGTGGCGGGCGCTTGCGTTTCTCGAGAAAGGCGAACTCGGCAACGAGCACGCCCTCGGCGAGCGCCTGCGGCCCACGCGCCGAGCCGAACCAGCTTAGTATCGTCGGATGCTCTTCGAGCGGGCGCGGCGCGACTTTCTCGGCAACTGCGGCAATCGTCGCCATCGACGGCCAAGCGTTCCGCGCCTTGCCTTCACCGCGGTACCGCAGCATGTCGCGGAGCGTCGCGAGCTGCTCATCCGACATGTAGGTCAGCGCATCGGCCAGCTTCACCAGGAAAGCGTCGTGCGCATCGAGCTTCACGTTCCCGGGCTTGCGAAAGCCATGCTCGGTCAATGGGTCGATCAACAGGCGCCTTACCCTGCCCCGCTTCGTCTCGCTGGTGGTCTGCTCGGTGGTCATTTCCAGCCCCTTCTCTCAGCAAATCCTGAGTTATCCACAGGTGTCACCGCTGGTTTGTCGCGGTTCCGCTTTCTCTTTTCCTTTTCTTTTCAATCTCTTTTCCTCTCCTTTCAGCGGGTACGGAAACGAGACAAAAAAGGGGGAAACACGGGTCAGATCACGGAGAAACACGGAACATTCCGTGTAATTTCCGTTCCGTTCTGTGATTTTTCCGGAATATTCTGTGACGGTGACAGAATATCACGGAACAGAACCGTTCCGTTCACCCGCTCATCTCCACCTGAAATTCATCCAGAGCCTTGCGAACGAGAGGCTCGCGCCGCTGCGCGTCGGGATAGTTTTCCTCGAGCCATTCATTGAATCGGCCGACGAAGCCAGGCACTTGCAGCAGCTGCGGCGCCTTGATCCTCGTCTCGATCATTTCGGTGAGGTCCTTGAGGCGCTTTGCGAGGCGCCGCTGGTCTGCCTCGACTTGGTTCTTCTTTCGGGACTTGAGCGCCTCGAGGGCGACTTCCTGCACGATCGGATGCGCGTAGCGGACTTCGCCGTTGTCGCATCGGACAAGGTGCCAGTTGTGCAGCGGATTGATCTCCCGCTCACAGAGCTGCCGCCAACGATCAAGCGTGACGCCGACGGTATCCGCGAGGAGGCGCTCATCTGTAGGCAGGGTGCCCACCGGAGTCTCGTCGTGTGCCTCGCAGATCAAAAGAAAGCCGAACCAACCGACCTCGGGCTCGGCCAACCGCTTGAAGTTGCTCTTCCGCCAGCGCTTCAAGTTCCATTGGATAAAGAAGTGGGAGTCGAGGCGGTCTTCTGCCGAGATCGGGTACTCGGGCAAGTCATCTGTTCCGACAGGTCGGAAGGCGCGTTGCGTCGCCATCATTAAGTCCCCTTGGAGTAGGCTCTGGCACGCAGCGCCCACAGGGCCGCCATCTCTACCTCGAGCGCGTATTTCGCCGCGCCGAACGCGGTCTCGTTGCTGTGCAAGCGCGCCGCGATCACCTCGCGGGCACGGGCGTGCGCAAGGGCGACATCATCGCCAGGCGCGACATTCGGAAAGGCGTCGAGCGCATCGCTCAGCGCCATGATGGTGCTGCCGCAAAGCGTCATGCCGCCCTTGTGCAGGGCAAGCGCCGTCGCGGCGATCACGAAGGATGCGCGAGCGGAGCCGGTCATTGTCCCGCCCTCCGCGCTGCGCCGCCGGTCATTCCGGCCCGATGGAGCATGCGCCAGACGGTGGTTCGCCCGACGCCCAAGGCGGTCGCGATGTCATCTAGCTTTGCGCCGGCCTGCCGCATCTTCACCGCGCGGGCATCGCCGCCCTTGCGAAGACGGGGCCGAGCACCGTTGGGAAGAGGATCGCCATCACGCTTGAGCGCACGCGATAGGCGCCCCCGACTGCATCCGACCCGATCCGCGACATGCTCGAGCGACAATCCCGAGCGCCGCAGCTGGCGGGCCTTCCGCATGTCGATCGACGTGGTTTCTACATTGCGCATCCCTCTCACCAATAGGCAGCGGACAGGTCCGCCCCCCCCTCAGCCGCTTCATCCGCCTCTTTGACACGGTTGGTGCGGACCCGAACCTGGTGGCTCGCGAGACCGCTGGACTTCGCGATTTCGCCACTGGACGTGCCGCCGGCCCGGCTTTCAACGAGGGCGAGGAGAGCCTCATCGTCGGATCGTGTCGGGATGCGATAAGCCATGGGCGTTCCTCAGAAGAAGGCCGGGGCCGAAGCCCCGGCAGTTCCAACAGGGAAACGCGGGGCATTCAGCCGCACGCGGCCCCGCTTCGCGCCACACACGGAGAACGGCATCCCCCGAGCGACTGAATTGCTGTGCGGACTCGCGCCCACATTCGCGATGCCGGGCGGCGTCATGCCGCCCTCCGCTCACCCATTTCCGCCTCAAGCGCCGCCGACAGAGCTGCGCCGTGCTCGACCATGGCGATCAGGACCTTGTCAGCAGAGGGGCGATTGGTGGCGTTCCACCAGTTGCAGGCGGTCGAGAACCGCACCTCGAAGTGCGCAGCGACCTCTTCCGGGTTCCGGAATTCGGCGTGCAAGAACCGGCACCAGACCTCGGGCGCAGTCACCCGGACGGCGAACCGGTCCAGAATCTTGGGCCGGGACTGACGCGGGGTCCGCACGGCAGGTTGGGCTGGAGACTCATTCGAAACAACGAGGTGTAATTTCATGCTGCATTCCCTTTCGGCGCATGCGCCAAGGCCAGTTCGTCGGCGGATACCGGTATTCCCCGGGATGCAGCGCCCAAGATTAGCGCATGCCAGTACTTTGAGGGGATGCTCTGCCGCTTCACCCAACGGTGAACCGCAATCAGCGCGAGATCAGAGTCAGCAACGCGTGCATCGTCCAGGACCGCGCGCCGGTCAGGCCATTCTTCCAGAATTTCAGAGACGGTTCGTTGGATCATGACCAAGATGGTTATGACCAATTCGGTCATCTGTCCAGCGCCAATCTTGGTTATTGAGACCGATTTGGTCAGCGAGGATCGTGACCGGATGAAAACTCAGCCCAAAACCCCCCTCCCTCGCGAACTCGCTGAAGCCATGCGACCCGAAAGCATCGGGCACCGCCTCCGCCTACTTCGGGAGTCTCAAGAGCTTTCTCCTGCCGAGATGGCAGACCTGCTGGGAATCGAACGCACTTATTGGTCTCGGTTCGAGAATGGGCGGCGAGCCATAAACGAGACCACGGCTGCCCTTCTAGTCGCGCAGTTCGGCGTCACCTTGGATTTCCTGATACTTGGAAGATGGGACAAGCTCCCACTCGACCTGGCGACGAAGATGCGAGACCTCGGCGAGAAATAACACTCATCCACCGACGCATCAGCCTCGATGGCGGCCAGCGCCGCCCTGAGCAACCTTGGATTGCCATCCCAATACACGAACAAGCTCCCCCGGAACATTACGTGAACAATTAAGCGACTACACAACCTGTGGCGCAAGCGATTCGGATGATAGTGACCGTTGTGGTCATTTTTTAGATTGACAGTGACCATATTGGTCATGTTATCTGATCTCCATCAACCCATGGAGACGCTATTATGTCGGACCAACCTCACCAACAGTTCAGCGCCATCGCCGCTGGCCTTACGAACCCAGAACTCCCCCAGACCCTGCCTTCCGCCGCGCACCAGCTCTGGCTGACCGCCAAGGAACTCCGCGGCGCGCCGATTGGCGGCGAGCGCCTGCAGCGCCTGGAAGCGATGCCCTCGCACTACCCGACGGCTCTCACTGGCGAGGCCACGCTCGGCGAGGTCGCAGCCGGCCTCGAGCGGGCGCGCCCTGCGATCAGCAAGGCAGTCGAGGAAGCCCGCCCCAAGCACGATGCGCGGCGCGCAGGCTTCCTGACCCGTTTTCTCCCCCACCATCCGGGCGGCGACGCGGCGTGAGCCGCGTCCATCGCACGACACCACCCCCGCGACCCCATGGCAGGCGGCATCCCGATGCAGGCACGTTCATCCTCCCTCCCATCGCCTGAGCGCGGAGAGGCAGTGAGAGCAGAAGCCACCACTCACGGACACCACGCCCTCTGTCTCTCACAGGCCCGCGCTGTCGTCGCGGATGTCGCCTGCCATGGGATCGCCGAGATCACCCGCGCCTGCGCGGTGATCGTGGATCGCACAGACGATCCCAAAGAAGCGCATTCGGCCCGCGCGCTGCGCGGCATTCTGGAAGGAGAGCAGACGTGATCAGCAACGCCATCCGCCACCGCGAGCGGTACCTCGACGATTTTTGCAGAGGCTTGTGCTGGGGCCTCGGCTTAGCGCTCGGCGCGGCCTGCGTCGGCATTCTCGCGGTCGTGGTTCCCATTCTCTGATGGGGGATCATCCGAACCCCGATGATGTCTTCCGCGCCAACTCGAAGATCGCGCGGGACGCTTTGGACAAGCTCGCCAGAGAACTGCGTACGGAAGACCAGCACGACCGCGCGGCGATATGCGAGAGCGCCAGCCGCGTGATCGACACCACCAGCCGGGGCTACATGCTCGCGGCGGAAGAGATCAGGCGCCTCAGCCCGATCGAGGACCCGTTCTGGATGGTCTGCCGCAAGCCTCGACACCCCGAAGCGAAGACTGAGCCGAAGCGCCGGTTTCCCCGCATCGAGGCTGCACGTGACGAAGCGCGCCGACTGGCATGCGCCCTTGGCGTTTCCTTCGTCATCCTGGTCGCGATCGAGGAGATCGCGCCGCAGGACACCAAACCGGGGCGCCTGCCCCACTGAATGCAGGGCATGAGGCCCGCATCCCCCGCCGCGCCTTTCCGAAGACCTCTTGCTCCCCCCACAAGAACGCGGCGGGGGCACCAATTTCGCTAGGAGAACCGCCGTGATGACGAACAAGAAGCCGCCCGCCCAGATCAATCCGACCGAGCCGCACGATCCGTTCAAGATGCGGACGCTTGAGCAAATCCTGATGCTCTTTGATGGCGGCGAATTCTTGGGCGAGGTCATGACCGGCCACCAGAAGCTGATGCAGGACCTGCTCGAGCACAACGCGCAGCACGGCTCCAAAGGCTGCAATGGCACCATGACTATCCAGCTGAACTACGCCGTGGGCAACGCGGGCGATGTCGGCATGGGCGCCACCGTGACCTTCAAGGACCCCAAGAAGCCGCCGAGCAGCGCCGCCGCGTACATCAACGATGCGGGCGAGCTGACGCTCTACAGCCCGATGATGGCGCGCATGAACCAGCCGGTTCGCGAGGCCACCAACTACGACCCCGAGACAGGCGAAGTCCGGGACATCTGACCACCACTGCCCACGAAGGACACGACCATGACAGAACTTGTCACCCAGACCATGCAGAACCCCGCCGAGACCATGCGGGACATTATGCAGGAGATCGGACACCACGACCCGATCGAGACGCCGGCAGAGCTCGACCTCGGCAAGGCGCAGTTGATCACGCTGCCCGACGGGCGGAAGGTAAGCGACCTCACGGACAAGCTACGGGAGGCCGCTGGCTACCTCAAGCCACTGCGCCGCGCAGGAACTGCCCGCCTCGACGATCTCGACAGCCTGGTTGCTTGGGCGAAGCGGTTCCAGGGCGAGAACTCGGTGCTCTTCGCGAAGCCAGACATGCAGAAGCCGACCCTCACCTGCATCGCAGACTATCACCTCGCAGGCCCAGCCCAGCCCGTCGCACCTGCTGGCGACCCCACCGCACGGCACTGCCACCACCGGGCGATCTACAGCTTCCCCCTTTCGGAGGAATGGAAGGACTGGATGCGCATCTCTGGCCAACCGCTCGACAAGGACGAGATGGGCGAGTTCATCGAAGCCCACGCCAAGGACATCATGGACCCGACGCCGGCCGTCCTCGGTGGCACTATCTCGGATAAGAACGAGCCCTGGGAAAACCGACTGATCCAGACCGCGCAGAAGATCGAAGGACGCTTCGGCCAGCTCTCGCTGCTGCTCGCCATGTCCCGCCGCTTCCAGGTGCACGAGACCAGCGACCTGACAGTGAAGACAAACCGCGATACCGGCGAATCCGAGATCCAGTTCCTCAACGAGCACAAGGGCGCGGACGGCAAGCCGCTCAACGTTCCGAACCTGATCACCATCGCGATCCCGGTGTTCCTAAACGGCGCACCTTACCGCCTTCCGGTTCGCTTCCGCTATCGCAAGGCCGGCGCCTCGGTGAAGTTCATCCTCACCATCTACAACCCAGAGAAGGCTTTTGAAGCAGCCTTCGACGAGGCCGTCGCCACCGCGCGCGATGCGACCGGCCTGCCGATGTTCCAAGGCACCCCTGAAATCTGATCCAGCCGCCTTTGCCAGCGCCCCCAAGCGGGGCGCTGAGATGGACGCCTGAGGAGACAGAACATGACAAACTCCCTGACCAACCATTGCGCGCCAACTCAGATTGCACTTCCCAGCAAGCTGAGCGAGCGAGAACACCGCAAGTCTGCGAGCCTGCCGCCGATTAAGCCGGACAGCGAAAAAGACCAGCGGACACCCGAAGCGCCGTTGCCGTCGGGCTGGTGGGCAGCGATCCTGATCTTCGGCATCATCGTGACCGGCGGCATGTGGGTGATCTGCGCCGCGGTCGAGCAGCTCGGCGTGATGATCCGCGTTATGGCGGCATTCCTCGAGGCGTTCTTCTGATGCGCGACACCTTCGACTTCCCCGAGCTGCCCGACCGCGCCTACACCGGCCTGCCGCTGATCGTCGACAGCTTCGCCGGCGGCGGCGGGGCCAGCACCGGCATCGAGATGGCGCTTGGCCGCGGGCCCGACATCGCGATCAACCACAATCCGGCGGCGCTGGCGCTGCACGCGGCAAACCATCCGGACACGCTGCACCTGTCCGAGAACGTCTATCGCGTCGATCCGCTCGACCATCTCGCAGGCAAGCACATCGGCCTGATGTGGTTCAGCCCAGACTGCAAGCATTTCAGCAAGGCCAAGGGCGGCAAGCCCGTGGCGCGCAACATCCGCGACCTCGCGTGGATCATCCCCGGCTGGATTGAGCGCATCCAGAAGAGCGGCGGGCGCGTCGACGTGGTGCTCATGGAGAACGTCGAGGAGTTCGCAGGCTGGGGCCCGCTGATCGAGACCGAGCGCGGCCTGATGCCCTGCCCGGCCCGCAAGGGCGAGACCTTCGCCGCATGGTGCAAGGCGATCCGCAAGCTCGGCGGGAAGATCGAGCGCCGCGAGCTGCGCGCTTGCGACTACGGCGCCCCGACGATCCGCAAGCGGCTCTTCGTCTGCATCCGGTTCGATGGTCAGCGCATCGTCTGGCCCGCGCCGACGCATGGCGCGCCGGACTCGGACGAGGTGAAGGCGGGCAAGCTGCAGCCGTGGCGCACCGCGGCGGAATGCATCGACTGGTCGCTGCCCTGCCCAAGCATCTTCGACAGCAAGGCCGAGATCATGGAGAAGCACGGGCTGCGCGCCGTACGCCCGCTGGCGAACAACACCCTCGCCCGCGTGGCCAAGGGGCTGCGCCGCTACGTGCTCGACGCCGAGCGGCCCTTCCTGGTCAATCTGACCCACGGGGCGCGGACCGAGGATCTCGACGATCCGATGCGCACCGTTACCGGCGCGAACCGCGGCGAGAAGGCGCTGGTCACCCCGTCGCTGGTGAGCATCGCCCACGGCGACAGCGGCGGGCGCCGGGAATACCCGCTGACCGAGCCGCATGGCGTCGTGACCGCAGGCGGCATCTCGCACGCCTTGGTCGCGCCGGTCATGGCAACCATGCGCAACAGCCAGAAGCCGTGGCAAGGCGTGACCGAGCCCGCCCATACCGTGACGGCCGGCGGCGCGGGGCTGACCCTCATTGCCCCATCCATCGCCAAGTTCATGACCGGAGCGACTGGCCGCGAGATCGACAGCCCGCTCCCGACGGTGACCGCCAACAGCTACCTCAAGCGCCCGGGCGGCGCTGCCCCGCTCGGCATCCTTGCGCCGCTTCTGGCCAGCCTGAAGGGCACCACGCGCCGCATGGGCCCCGTGGCACAGCCTCACCCCACCGTCTGCGCGGAAGGCAACCACAGCGCCGTCGTGGCACCGGTGCTGACCTACGCGCAGCAGGGCGGGCGCTGCCGGTCGATCGAGGATCCGCACCACACCATCTGCGCCAGCAAGAAAGATCAGAACAGCATGATCGCCGCGACCATGGTCCATGTCGGAAACGGCGAGCGGGAAGGCCAGGCACCCCGCGCGCTCGACATCACCGCGCCGCTGAACACCGTCGTGGCGGGAGGCGTGAAGCAGTACCCGGTCGCGGCCTTCTTCGCCCAGCAGAACAACGACGGGCGAGGAGTCCACCCGGGCCGTCCGGCCGGTGAGCCGATCTCGACCGTCACCAGCTCGGGCAGCCACCAGACACCGGTCGCCGCATGGCTGGCGAAATACTACGGCACCGGCGACGGCGCGCCCGCCACCGAGCCCATGCACACGATCACCACCAAGGACCGGATCGTGCCCATGCAGGCGGAACTCGCCGCGCCGCCCTTCGACGAGGCGCACGCGCCCCGCGCCCGTCAGGTGGCCGAGCTGATGCGCCAGCACGGTCTCTGGGATGACCGCGAGTTCGTCACCGTCGAGATCGGCGGCACGCCGTTCGTCATCGTCGACGTGGGCATGCGGATGCTCACCCCGCGCGAGCTCTTCAACGCGCAGGGCTTCCCAGCCGACTACGTGATCGAGGGCGTTTGGCACCAGCGGGACGGCGAGTGGGAGTTCGAGGCTTTCCCGAAAGACGTGCAGGTTTCGTGTGTCGGGAACAGTGTCTGCCCGCCGCTGGCCGAAGCGCTGGTGCGGTCGAACTGCGCGCACCTGGTCGAAGCTCGGGAGGTTGCCGCATGAGTGGCGTCGCCCACCAAATGCCCCGGATTGGGGGGACATTTTCCAAACCGGGGCAACTGGTAATACAAAAGTTCTGTCTTCAAAAGTTTGCCCTCCCTCTCAGAACCGGGGAAATTCCGGCTATCTGCACCAAGAGGTCTTCGGGCGTATCAGTCCACTCACGGACTTCGTTCACGCTGCGTCACTTTCTTGCCTCAGTCGAGAGGGCTCAGCCTCCGATTGTCGAGATTCCTGTGGATAACAACCCCCGGAAAATCCGCTCTCTAGATGTGGTGGGAGTGGCCGCATGACCGTCTACGTCGACGACATGTACCGCACCGAGATGGGCCGCTTCCGGCACATGAAGATGAGCCACATGATCGCGGACAGCACCGACGAGCTGCTCGCCATGGCGGACCAGATCGGCCTGAAGCGTAAGTGGCTGCAGAACGCAGGCACCGCAGACGAGCATTTCGACATCGGCATGGGATTGCGCGCCAAGGCGGTCGCAGCCGGTGCGGTCGAAGTCAGCATGCGCGAGCTCGCGATGAAGTGCCAGGCGCGGAGGTCACCACCATGACCGACCTCTACACCGCCTTCGTCATCATCTGCGCCGCGATCCGCCCGGTCCACATGCTGATGAGGCTCCCCGCCGCCAGAGCGCGCCGCCGGCGCATCCAGCAGTTCTATAAGTCCAGCTAACCACCGGAGACCTGAGACATGGGACACCGTTTCAGCCTGACACAGAAGCAAGTGCAGGACCTCATTGCCATGACGCCGCCCGGATACGTGCCCAGCGTCACCGTGACCTTTGCGAGATCGAAAGATCAGCATCAAGATGCCGCCACGAAAGACGCCAACCCAGCGGACCTCATCGAACCATGACCAAGGGAAAAGAGCTGCCGAGCTACATCCATCGCCGCAAGCGCGACGGCGTCCTCCTCTTCCGCAAACGATATGCCGGGAAGATCGTGGAAATTCGACTTGAGACGCAGTTTTCAGAAGATGAGCCGGTCCCATTTGCGCTTCACCAGGAGCGCGAGCGCCTACTCAATGCGCCATCTCCGGTGCCCAGCGGCAAGGATGTTGCGGCGGTCATCCGCGCGTATCGCGCCGCTCCCAAATACCGCGACCTGAAACGCCGGACGCGTGATGACTATGAGAAGCACCTGCCCTACTTCGAGGACAAGCTTGGCCACCTCGCGCCGCGGCAAATCGAGCGCCACCATGCCATCGCCTGGCGCGATGCTTGGGCCAAGAAGAAGAGCGCCCATTTTGCAAACTACAGGCTGCGCGTGCTGTCGATCGTCATGGAGCACGCTAAGGACATGGGCCTGCTGACCAAGGCCGAGGAAAACCCGGCGAAGGGCATAAAGGCGCTGAAGTACGAAAAGCAGGACCGAGAGCCATGGCCTGACACCAAGGTTGCCGAGTTCCGTAAGGCATATTCTTACGGGACCCGCGAGCGCACGCTCTTCGAACTCTGTCTCGGCACCGGGCAGCGGATCGGCGACGTGCTGCGTATGCAGTGGGGGCACATCAGGGGCGACACCATCTTGGTCAGCCAGAGCAAGACCGGCGCGAGGCTCGAAATTCCTATCACGCCGCACCTCGCGGCAGCACTCGACGCCATCGAGCGAAAAAGCCTCTTCATCCTGACCAAGGATATGTCGAAGACTAAGCGCCCGGGGCAATGGGAGTATCGCGGAGCATCAGACGCCATGCGCGCCGCTCGGAAGGCGGTGGGTGCAGAAGCCTACGACCTGCACGGGCTGCGCTATACTGCGGCTGTCGAGCTGCTCCTCGCAGGCTGCAGCGATGACCTGATCGCGGCCGTCACAGGCCAGAGCGCGGCCATGGTCAGGCACTACACCCGACACGTTCGCCAGCGCGTCAGAGCACGCGAAGCGCAGCAGAGAAGAGACCGGATTTGACGATATCTAAGTGCCACACATTCCCGGTTTGTTTCGGGTTTGTCCTAGGCAGCCGCCGCACACAAAATCTATTATTTTCTGGGGCTTGATGCGGGATTTGCAATCCGCTGCGTCACCACTCCGCCAACTCGCCGGGGGTGTGGCACTCCTTAAGTTCCCGGCGGAGTGGCGTCAAGCAGATATCGGAGCTGCGCGACCAGGGCGACGCCAAGGCGCCGATGAGGCGGGGACCGATGCCCGTCTCCCTGCCCTTCAGCCCATAACCGTCGGGGCAAGGTAGCCGAAACGCTCGATGATCGCGGCGCAATTTTGCTGGATCATCCCCGCCACCTCCGGCGCGAGGCGGGCCGATGCAGCCTTGCCGGCATCCTCCCGCACGAGAGCCGAGATTCCTCCCCGGACCAGGCCCTCCTCCGCGGGGCGCCGCCCTGTCTCGCGTCGTCGTCGCCCGTTCGGCAACAGGCCCCGTGTCGCAGGGGTTTCGAAACCGCAATGATCAAAGACCTCGTCCACGGTCCGGGCGAGGTCGCTGACGATATCCTCGTGCCGCACCAGCTTCAGCGGCAGGCCGCGCTGCTCGAGGCGCAGCAGGGTCTCGCCGAAATACCGGTAGAGGGCCATGATCTCGGCCGGATCGCCGCCACGGGCCATCATGGTCTCGCAGGTGTCGTAGGGATCGCGCACCAGACCGACGAAGCGGGCCCCGGGGTAGAGCCGGTCAAGCTCCGTTGCGAGGCCGATGTTGTAATTCAGCACCTCGACCAGCATCCGCCCCCGCCCCGAGGGCAGGCCCGGCCCCAGCCCTCGCGCAGCGAGCGCGCGCTTGTAGCGGCGCACCTCGGGCAGGTTGCGGTCGGTCGCACGGGCCAGCTCGCGGGCGATCCAGGCGCGGTCGCGCGGGCGCAGCGGGCCGGGGGCGCACCGCGGATTGAGGATGTCACCGCTGCGCAACAGCGTGGGAAAGTAGCTCGCAAGAGCCTTCAGGGCCTCGGCGCGCGGCACCGGTGCCGGGCGGAGCACCTCGTGAATGGCGCCCTCGGGCCAGACGGTGTCGCGATGGGCGCGCAGCGCGTCGTGCAGTTGATCGCTGCCGCCGCGCTGCAGGCCGAGCAGGAAGATCGGGGCCGTGTCGCTCATCTCAGCGCCTCCCCGCCGTGGCGGCGCGGGTGCCGGCGCCCAACTCGACATATTGTGCCAGCAGCGAGGTCGCGGTCTGGCGGATGTCGTAGCTCTCGGCCACTGTGCGCAGCGCGGCCTCGCCAAGCCGGGCGCGGCGCTCGGCATCGGTCGCCAGCTGCGCCAGCGCGGTGGCCAGCGCCTGACGGTCGTCGACCTCGAACAGCAGTCCGTTCTCACCATCGCGCATGAAGTCCATGGCGCCCCCGGTGCGCGCGGTGATGCAGGCCAGACCCGAAGCACAGGCTTCGAGCAGGGCGTTGGACAGACCCTCGCGCGCCGAGGGCAGCACGAAGACATCCACCGCCCGCAGCAGGTTGGGCATGTCAGCCACATGGCCAAGCATACGCACCCCGGGCTGCTCGAGCAGCGCGGCAGGGATCTCATCGCCCTCGCCGAAAGTTGCATGGTAGCCCGAGCCCGAGGCGCGGTTCGCCCCGGCGATGGCGAGCGTCGCCTGCGGGATGCTTTCGCGGACGTCCGACCAGGCCTCGAGCAGCAGCGGCAGGCGCTTCTGCGCCGCAAGCCGCCCGGCAAAGAGAAAGAGCGGCCCTGCGGGCAGGCCGAGGCTCAGGCGCAGCTTGTCCTTCTCGACCGGGGTACGGGCGGGGCAGAAGCGCGCGCCGTCCACGCCGTTGGGGATGTACCGCAACTTCGCCGCTGGCACCCCGAGTTCGGTCAGCTCGGTCTCGATCTCGCGGCTCACCATCGGGAACCGGTCGACGGCCCGCGCCATATAGGCCAGCCGCTGTCGGCCGAGCGGCTTGCTGGCGATGGACGTCGCCTCGCCGCCGCACATGGGCTTGGCAAGCAATGGCGCATTGGTCCAGCGCTTGCCAAGCGCCCCGGCCAGCGCCGGGGAGAAGAGCGAGTGGCAATGGATGACGTCGGGGTTCAGATCGCGCACCATGCGCGCGGCACCGAGGATGAAGCCGACGCCCTTGACCGGCTTGCGCATGGCGATGCGCCGGACCTTGACGCCGTCGATGGTCTCGGCGGCAGCAAGCCCGGGATAGCGGCGCGTGAGGATGTAGACCTCGTGCCCCTGCCCGGTCATCAGTCCGGCGAGTTGCGCCACCTGCTTTTCCGCCCCTCCGACGATCGGGTGGTAGGAGGAGATGATCATGCAGATACGCAGCGGCTGGCTGGGCGCCGGCGCGGCTGTGCCGGTCGCCCGGGTCAGGGTGGATGTGATGCCGGAGTTCATTTCGCCCCCTCCGATGCCGCTTCCGCCGTGCTTCCAAGCGGCACGGGCGCCCGCCCGGTGGTCAGCGTCGAGAGCAGCTCGACCCATTTGGCGACCATGGTTTCCTTGTCGAAAAGTGTCACCACGCGGAGCCGTCCAGCCGCGGCGTAGCGCGCGCGCAGGTCGGGATCGCCCAGCACGCTGTCCAGTGCATCGGCCAGCGCCCGCGTGTCGCCGGCCCCGACGAGGCGTCCGCTGACACCGTCCTCGAGTGCATCAGAGCATCCGTCCACGTCGGTGGAGATGCAGCAGCAGCCGCAGGCCATGGCCTCGAGCAGGGTGATCGGCAGCCCCTCCCAATGCGAGCTGAGCACATAGATGTCGAAGGCCTGCAGCGCCGCGACCGGGTCGGACTGCCAACCCAGCATCCTCACCCGGTCCGAAAGCCCCGCCGCGGCCAGCGCCAGATCAACCTCGCGCTGCAGCCGGCCTTCGCCGGCCATGACGAATTGCGCCTGCGGGTAGCGCCCGACCAGAGCGCGCAGGGACTCTATGTAGTCGAGCGGCGCCTTCTGCGGCTCGATGCGGCCCATCCAGCCTACCACGGGCCGGTCCGGGTCGAGCCCGAGCGCGCGGCGCGCCTCGGCCCGGTCCGCGGGCGGGCGAAACCGCTCCACGTCCACGCCGGTGCGGATCACGCTGACCCGCTCGGGCGGCATCAACCGTGCCTTGAGCGTTTCCCGCCGCGCCTGATCGGTCAGGGTCACGACGTGGCCGCCGAAGCCGCGGGCGACGAAATCCAGCGCCCAGTAGAGCGGCGCCTTGGCCCCCTGCACCCGACGCTGGAAGGGCATCGACGCCTGACGGTAGACAACGGGGATGCCGGTGATCCGCCCAGCGGCACGGCCAAGGAACCCCGACTTGCTGCCGTGGCAGACAATTACATCCGCCGCCTGCGCGCGGGCCGCCGCGATGACCCGGCGCAGCACCCGGGCGTCGCCGCCGAAGTCGATGCTGTAGCGCGCCATGTCCAGGGGCTCGGCGCTGAGGCCGCGCCGGGCAAGATCGGCGGCATAGGCCTCGTTGTTCTCGGAAAGGCAAAGCGTGTGGGTCCGTACTCCGATCCGCCTCAGTTCAGTCAGGAGCAGCTTGTTGTAGAGGGCGATGCCCCCGGTCGACTTGGTTACGGCTAGCAGACTGATCTGTCGCATGGGTAATCCACATAATTAGAAACAATTGGTCGATAATGTTCAAAAATCAGGTTCGCGGGACGCCACGACACGACAACGATTCGGCCCAAAATGACCCTTGCCGCGAGGGCAGCATACGCCGCTCGCCCGGATTATGCCGCAGCCGGCTTGCACCGAACAGCGCAAACTCAAGATCCGCCCATTTTTTGGGCAAAAGCTCCTCGGCAAAAACCTGCCTTTCCGGAGGCGAGACAAATCCTGTCCATTGTAGATCTATGACTTAACTTTAACGTACAAATTGCGTTGAAACTTAACTAACTACGGCGTTTCGCGATCCGGCTCACCCTCTTCGTGTGCCCCATTATCGCCTTAATTCCAATTTCGCTGCCCCCTTTGAACCGACAGAGCGCGCGGCCCGGCGATCTTTCACCGACGCCGAGTCGGCGGATTCTCACCCAATACCCCAAGGTAAAGTTGCAGACAGAATGCGTCCCGAGCGCTCCGCGAGTATCCGATAGCCACCGCAAAGGAACTACTCGCACACTACATAAAGCAACTAATCGGGACTAAGTCACATAATGGTGGACAAGAATTCAGAGCTTCTCGCGTTTGAGGGAGCGCAGGGGTTTGGTGCAAGCGCAACTGGTGGCCGTGGTGGTGAAATTGTTAAAGTTACAAATCTGAACGACTCCGGGGAAGGTTCGCTTCGCTGGGCTCTGGAAGATCTCGACGGGCCGCGCATTGTGGTTTTCGAAGTTGGCGGACAAATCGATCTGACCAGCCACATCGAAATTAACGGCGACGTCACGTTGGCCGGGCAGACTGCGCCCGGGGGGATCACCGTGACCGGCGCCCGTCTTCGGGTTGTTGAAAGCAACGTGATCATCCGTGGCATGACCGTGCGTCCGGGGGACGATCCCGACGGGCAGAACCCAGATGACCGCGACGGCATTTCGATCGGCAAGGCCGGCAACACGGTCGAGCACGTCATTCTGGACAGCAACTCGATCAGCTGGTCGATCGACGAGAACGTCGCGACCTGGGGCTCGCCGAGCAACATCACGATCTCGAACAACATCGTGGCTGAGGCGCTGAAAGAGTCTCTGCACCCGAAGGGTCAGCACAGCATGGGCATGCTGATCGGCGACCACAGCTCGAACGTCAGCGTCATCGGCAACCTGCTTGTCAGCAACAAGTTCCGCAACGCGCTGATCAAGGATGACGCGAAGAACATCGAGTTCATCAACAACGTCATCTACAACTACGGCAACGAAGGCCTCGTCGCGGCGGGCGCCTCGACGGTGCACGTGATCGGCAACACCTTCATCAAGGGCGAGGACTCCAGCGGTCGCGAAGCCATCCGCTTCATCGGCAGCACCGGCGAGGCCGCGTACTACGTGTCCGACAACGTCGGCGAGATCGGCGGCGAGAACACCTCGCAGATCGAAAAGAACTTCGTCTTCGACCCGGCCACGACCGAGGTGATGTCGGCGGCCGAAGCCCTCGACTGGATCCTCGCGAACGCCGGCGCGCGCGTCAACGGCGAGCTGAGCGACATCGACCAGCGCATTATCGACAGCGTGATCAATGAATCCAGCAAGCTGATCGACTCGCCGGATGATGTTGGCGGTTACGGCAAGCACACGCCCGTCGACGCGCTGAAGGACAGCGACGGCGACGGCATTCCCGACCATTACGAGAAGATCATCGGCTCCAACTCCAGCGTCGCGGACGCCAACAAGGATGCGGACGGCGACGGTTTCTCGAACATCGAGGACTACATCAACGGCCTGCTCGATGGCTTCTCCGATACGGTCACCGATGGCGACGATATCGGCGGCGACATCTCCGACGTCACCGACGGCTCGGATGAGACCACCATCGTGGGCGGCGGCGATTCCACCGGCTCTTCCGTCGGCACCGTGATCACCGTCGAGGCGGAAGATCTCGTGCTCACCGAAGGCTGGGCGACCAAGTCGCTGTCCGGCTCCTCGGGCGGCAAAGTGATCCAGAACGAGAGCGGCGAGCTGCAGAGCGCCTCGCTGGCCTTCGACGGCGACGCCGGGGTCTACAGCCTCACCGTCAACTACTACGACGAGAACGACGGCGTGAGCACGCTGGCGGTCCTCGTCAACGGCGAGCAGGTCGCGACTTGGGACTGGAACCAGGAGCTGGGCAGCGCGCTGGCCAACAAGACCACCCTCACCTCGAAGGTGATCGAGGGTCTCGAGCTCAAGGAAGGTGACGTCGTCACCCTGCAGGGCCAGCACGATCGCAGCGAGCCGCTGCGCATCGACACCGTCAGCCTCGAGATGACTGCCGAGATCGAGGACTCGCTCGTCGACACCGGAACTGGAACCGGCCCTGAAGTCGGCACCGGCAACATCGACGCGATCGGCACAGTGATCTCTGTCGAGGCCGAAGACCTCGAGCTCACCGACGGATGGGTCGTCAAGTCGCTGTCCGGCTCCTCGGGAGGCAAGGTCATCCAGAACGAGAGCGGCGCGCTGCAGGATGCCTCGCTGGCCTTCGACGGCGACGCCGGGGTCTACAGCCTCACCGTCAACTACTACGATGAGAACGACGGCGTGAGCTCGCTGGCGGTCCTCGTCAACGGTGAAAAGGTCACGAGCTGGGATTGGGATGAGGATCTGGGCAGCGCCCTGGCCAACAAGACCACCCTCACCTCCAAGGTCGTCGAGAACCTCGAGCTGAAAGAGGGGGACGTCGTCACGCTCCAAGGCCAGCACGATGGCCGCGAGCCGCTGCGCATCGACACGGTCAGCCTCGAGATGACCGGCCTCAGCGACGGGTCCAGCGACGGTTCCAGCGAACAGGCCGCCAGCAGCTCCGGCGAATGGCTGTGGATGGAAGCAGAGACCTTCCAGTTCGACTCGAGCGTCAAGAAGGGCTTCGGCGTCTCCGACATCGCGGCCGCCTCCGGTGGCCACGTGCTGAGCGCGCTTGGCAATGCCGAGGCAACGGCGACCTTCGACGGGGAAACCGGCACCTATGACATCGGCGTCGACTATTTCGACGAAACCGATGGCGTGTCCTACCTCGAGGTCAGCGTCAACGGCGAGGTCGTCGACTCCTGGCACTGGGATGCCGACCTCGGCGATCGCCTGGCGAACAAGAACACGCTCACCCGCCATGTCATCTCGGATGTCGAGATCGAAGCAGGCGACGAGATCGTGCTCGCGGGCCATGGCGACAGCGGCAACGAACCGCTGCGCATCGACGCGCTCGAGTTCATGCCGAGCGACAGCATTCTAGGCTGAGCCTCAGCGCTCTGACCGGAAAACCCTTGATCGGGCGGCGCAGGACATGCGCCGCCCGATCTGCGTTTCCGGCCTGACTTCAGGCCGTCGCGGGATCGCCGCGGCCAACGCTCTCGTAATCGCTGAAGCCAGCGGCCAGAGCATCCTCGTAGGTGTAGATATTGCGCAGATCGGCCATGCGGGGCGTTGCCATGCCCTTGGCCAGCGCCTGCAGATCAAGCGCGCGGAACTCGTTCCACTCGGTGAGGATGACCAGCAGGTCGGCGTCCTTGGCCGCGGCATAGGGATCGTCCTCCCAGGCCACGCCCGGCAGCAGCGCTTCGCCCTCACGCTTGCCCTGCGGGTCGACCACCGAGACCGAAGCCCCACCGCCCACCAGCGCCGGCACGATGGTCAGCGAGGGCGCGTCGCGCATGTCGTCGGTGTTGGGCTTGAAGGTGACGCCCAGCACGGCGACCTTCTTGCCGTTGAACGAGCCGCCGCAGAGGTCGAGCAGCTTGTCGGTCATCCGCCGCTTGGTGTCTTCATTGACCTTGATCACCGTCTCGACGATGGAGATCGGCGCGGCGTGTTCCTGGCCGATGCGGGCCAGCGCCTTGGTATCTTTCGGGAAACACGAGCCGCCGTAGCCCGGCCCGGCGTGCAGGAACTTGTTGCCGATGCGCCCGTCGAGCCCCATGCCCTTGGACACGCTCTTCACGTCCGCGCCGACCTTCTCGCAGAGCGCCGCGATCTCGTTGATGAAGGTGATCTTCGTCGCGAGGAAGGCGTTGGCGGCGTATTTGATCATCTCGGCGGACTCGAGGTCGGTGGTGACGATCGGGAAATCCCGCAGGTAGAGCGGGCGGTAGATGTCTTCCATCACCTTGGCGGCACGGTCATTCTCGACGCCCACCACGACCCGGTCGGGCTTCATGAAATCGTCGATCGCCGCGCCTTCGCGCAGGAACTCGGGGTTCGAGGCGACGTCGAACTCCAGCTCCGGATTGGCAGCGGCGACCACCTCCTGCACCTTGCGGTTGGTGCCGACGGGGACGGTCGATTTGGTCACCACGACAATGTAGTGATCGGCGGCCTTGGCGATTTCCTCGGCGGCGGCCATCACGTAGGTCAGATCCGCATGGCCATCGCCGCGGCGGGTCGGCGTGCCAACGGCAATGAACACCGCCTCGGCACCGTCGATGGCCGCGTGCAGGTCGAGGGTGAAGGACAGCCGTCCCGCCTCGACGTTCTTGGCCATGAGCGTGTCCAGCCCCGGCTCGTAGATCGGCACCTCGCCGCGCTCGAGCATCTCGATCTTGCGCGGATCCTTGTCGACGCACACCACCTCGTGGCCGAAGTCGGAGAAACACACGCCCGAGACAAGGCCCACGTAACCGGTGCCGATAATGGCAATCTTCATCGCAACAATCCTCAGAAAAGCAATAACAATGAGCATGATGTACCGCCCTCAAGGCACAACTCAAAGCAGATTCGCTTTGCTGTGCCTGCTGGCGGCCTCATGAGGGGAGGAAGTGGTGCCAGACGGGCAGGCACCAGCCGTATGGCTGTATTGGTCAATGCCTTTTCAGCCGGGAGTAGATCGGTTTCACCACGGCCCATTCCAGATCGGCCAGGCGGGGATGGCGTGCCTTGATCAGGCGGCGCCGGTGAAGAGCCCGTGTTGCAAGATCCGGCTGTACTCCCTGCGGAAGTGGCAGGCCGAAGAGTTCCTGCAGCATGAGCATCTGCAAATCGAAGGCGAGGCGGAAGCCGCGGTCTCGGCGCAGCCAGAGCAGCCAGGGCCAGTCGAGCGCGCCGCCCTCGTTGCGGAGCAGTGCGCGGAGCGGCAGGAGGTAGCGCAAACTGATACCCCCGCGCGCGAGGCCGGTGTGATGCAGCATGTCGTGGCTGATGTTGATCAACAGGCGCATGGACGCATCAGGAACGTAGAACCGCAGCCCGTCGCGGCTGCGCAGCTCGCGCCGGCCCAGCCAATCGCCCTCGGACAGGAAGCGCCCGATGTCGGATTGCAGACCGGCATGCAGATCGAGCGTGCCGACGTACCCCGCCTTCCAGAAGCTGCCGGGGGAATGCGCGTATTCGCTGTCTTCGATCCGCTCGAACCCCGCCTGTGTCAGCAGCTGCTGCGCGCGGGCGATCTCGCTGGGCTCGACCAGCAGATCGACGTCGATCATCAGCCTGTAGAATTGCGCCGGATCGTCCTGGAGCGCCATCTCGCTGGCGCCCTTGATCAGGGTCGGCACGATGCCCTCGGCGTTGAGCAGGCCCGTGCATTCCGTCACCATGGCCCAGAGATTTCCATTCCGCCGACAATTGAGGGAATCGAGTTCTCCGAGATAGGCCATCGCCTCGGGTTCGGCGGCCGGGACGTCGTCCTGGCGCAGCCTTTGAAACAGGGCCGGGGTGACAAACTCGTCGTTCGCCGTTCCGATCAGCCCCGGCCAATCCGGCACATGCCCGAGATCGCCGCAGAGCGCACGACCGAGATGTTCCAGCGGGGAGGACGCTGCGACGCCTGCTTTCATGTGCCTGTCCCATTGCCGTTATAAATTGGCGCAACGCGATTGAAAAAAACCGCAGTAAATTGAAATCGAATTCTTAAAAATCACTTATCAACAATCATTTTCAACAGAAATTCCAAGTAGTTCATACCCCCTTCGCGGTCCGGTCATCCCTCTTCGCAGAAGCGGGACACCTCGGTGAGGGCCCGCTGCAAATCCGAATAGGTCAGCCGCCCGTAGCGCGCGCCATTCAGGCAACCCGCCATGGCCTCGAAGACCTCGGGCGACATCGCCTCCTCGCCGGACCAGGCGGCCCCGAGCAGCACCGAGAAGGTCTCGGCAAGCGACAGCTCCGAGACCGAGGCCGGGCCGTCTTGCTGCCGGTCAAGTTTCAGCACCCAGCTCACGTCCTTCCAGCCAGCCTCACCCGACAGGCCGAGGTAACGCACGCTCAGCGCATCCGGGCGCAAGTGCTGCCCGGCGTCCTGAATCTCGGCCCGGCGGTGGTCGAGCAAGGACCACGATCCTTCCTTGAGCGTCACCGGGAACGGCAGGGCCGAGGCCTCGCCGCTTTGCGAAAGCAGCACGATGTCATCGCTCAGCAGGGCAAATCCGGCGCCTTCTAGCGCGGTCGCAAGCGTGCTCTTGCCCGCTCCCGCGTCGCCCAGCAGCAGCAGACACCGCCCATCCCTGCCAAGCTGCGCGGCGTGCAGCATGATGTATTGCGTATGATCAAAGAGGGTCTCGGTCATCTTGATCTTGAGCAGGGGCACCGCCTCGTGCGGCGCCACCCACTCCATGTCCCCATCGCGGCGCGCGATCCCGATGCGGTCTCCGTCGCGCTGCACCACCAGATGCGCATCGCCCCGTCGGGGCGCCACGGCCAAATGGGCGAAACAGGGCATGAGCTCCGTGCGCAGGGCGTCATCCTCGAAGGCCACCACGACATGAACGCCGGCCAAATCGAGCGTTTCGGAACAGCCGACCCGTGCCGGGCCGCTGGTGGTCGCAAGCGGCTCGAGCGCGCCGATCTGCATCAGGTCAAGAAGAATGCCGCCACCTGTTTCGGCAGCGGCATCCAATGTCACGGACGCAACGCCAAGTTCAAACCCTGCCCAAGCCTCGGCCACCGGGGGAGTGGCCGAAAACAGAAGTTCCTTCTCTGGGACCAAGAGAAGATGCTGACGGTTCACTTGCGCCAGCGTGACCCCTGCAGCGGGGAGGACAAAAAGGGGTTCACTCAACAAATTACGTCTTCTCGAAAATGAAGAAAATCAGGAAGCCGGGTAAAACAAACGCCCGGCCGGCTTAATGCGAGCCGTATCTCTTCTTCATCTTGTACTTGCGACCGGGTTTGCAGTTCACGCCGCCCGAACGGAAGATGCCGCCGGCATTTGCCTGCATCGAGGTCGACAGCAGCGCGGTCACAGCCAGCGGCGTCACCGCTGCATATTTCCCGGCCTTGCCAAGCAATTCACGACGGCCAGGAGACTCGAGAGAATCCCCCATGGGGGTTTTGTCAGTCATTTTAAAACTCCTTTTTCCAATGATTCGAACTATAGCGCAGCCCGCTGGTTGTGCCAATTATCTTTAAGGCTGCGTTAACCGAGGCTGCACACACACTTCACCGCGCGCCGACGCGAGCGCTGCGGGATTATCTTCAGCCGGCGCGGCAAAGCCGTTTCGTTGCAAGAGAATAGACTGCTGTAACAGTCCTATGAGACAGATCGGATCGTACGCGCTGCAGAGGTGGTGATGCCCAAAAAATAGGCAAATCTCTGTTCTCCACTCTGGCAACATTTCGCGAACGCCCGGCCGGGCCGCCGCGCCGTCACGCTGCACGGCCCTTTAACCGGTTGTCCGCGCGCCAAGCCGCTCGCTCGAATCACCCGTTTCGTGCACTCTTCGCACTCCGCGAGGGGCCATTAGCGTCTCGCAAATCGATCGAGCGCGCGTAAGGCAAGTCGCCGCTTGAATAGGCCGGGACCGGCGGTGCACCGAGCAAAGCCGGCCTCAAAACAGAAAGCTCTTGCGTTGTGCGCAAGCTGCCCACAAGACAATAGATATTGATTTCTTAAAATATTTTTTTTGGTAGGAGTTCATTGATGCGCACGGCCTTGGTCACTGGCTCGTCAGGCTTTATAGGGTACCATCTGTGTCAACGACTGCTGCACGATGGGTTTCGCGTCGTAGGGGTCGACAATCTTTCCAACTATTATGACGTGGAGCTGAAACGGCGCAGACAGGCCCTACTACAGAAGCACGCTGATTTCTCAGTTCTCAACAGCGCCATCGAGACCAAAGGCTTGCTTGACGAGATTTTCGCGCGCGAGAGGCCCGACGTCGTTGTGCATCTGGCGGCGCAGGCGGGGGTGCGCCACTCGCTCGAGGATCCGCGCAGCTATCTCGAAAGCAACATGATGGGCACCTTCGAACTGCTCGAGGCGGCGCGTGCCTATCAGCCGGGCCACATGCTGCTGGCCTCGACCTCTTCTGTCTATGGCGCCAACAAGGAAATGCCCTACACCGAATCCGAGCGCACCGATCACCAGATGTCCTTCTACGCGGCAACCAAGAAGGCGACCGAGTGCATGGCGCACAGCTATGCGCATCTTTACGATCTGCCGACCACCATGTTCCGCTTTTTCACAGTCTACGGCCCCTGGGGCCGCCCGGACATGGCGCTTTTCAAGTTCACCAAGGCGATCCTCAGCGGCGCGCCGATCGACGTCTACAACCATGGGCGGATGATGCGCGACTTCACCTATGTCACCGACCTGGTGCAGGGGATCCGGATGCTGATCGACGTGGTGCCCAAGCGGCCAGAGGGCGGCATCGTACCCGAGGGAGACTCGCTTTCCCCGGTCGCGCCGTGGCGGGTGATCAATATCGGCAATTCGCAGGCCGTGCCGCTCGGCGAGTTCATCGCCGCCATCGAGCGGGCCACCGGCCTCGAAGCTCGGCGCAACCCCATGTGCATGCAGCCCGGCGACGTGCCGGCGACCTGGGCCGATGCCTCGCTGCTGCACAGGCTGACCGGCTACCGCCCCGACACCGATCTCGCCAAGGGGGTGCAGGCCTTCGTCGACTGGTACCGCGATTACTACGGCACCAACGACTGGTCGCAGTCCTCGCTCGCCTCGGGCGATCTGCGGCGCATTTCCTAGCCGCGGTCCATACCCCCGCGCGGGCCGCCCCGTGGCGCCCGCGCAGCCTGTTTCCCTGCCCCTGCCTCAGCGCAGCACATGCACCG
This sequence comes from Salipiger sp. PrR007, assembly GCF_010499845.1. NCBI lineage: Bacteria > Pseudomonadati > Pseudomonadota > Alphaproteobacteria > Rhodobacterales > Roseobacteraceae > Salipiger > Salipiger sp. PrR007. The sequence continues at coordinate 26,493 of NZ_JAAGOZ010000013.1, forward strand.
CGCAATGGGCGTGGCGCACGACCACCGCCGCGGTCGAGCCGAGCAGGTAATCGCTCATCGCCGGCTGGTGCGAGGCAATGACGATCAGGTCGCAAGCGTTCTCTTCGCCATATTCCAGAATAGACCGCCCAGAGTGCCCATCGATCACGATGCCCTTGGCCCCCGGCACCTTCGCCGCCATGTCGCCGAGCTCCTTCTCCAGCGCGGCCCGGGACTGCGGGAGATAGTCCGGCGGCAGGTAGGTGACGGCATAGCCCGGGATGTGCTCCAGCACATGCAGCAAGGTGATCGTCGCGCCGGGCTCGGCAAGCGCTTTGGCGACCTCGAGGGATTTTTGCGCCTTCGAGTCACTGTCGAATGCGATCGGCACCAGAATGTTCTTGTACATGAAAGTTCTCCTTTCCTGACCTGACGGCATCTTGGGCTCTTCGAAGGTATAGCGCCTTGATACAAATCATCCTCCCCGCCCCAAGCTGGCAACACATTTCGGGCACAATTGCGCGCTACTCCTTGGAACGGGCCGCAGAACGCGCCGCCCTCCCCCGACGGATCCGCCCAGATCCATGGGAGGCCCGGGTTTCCCGGCAGACCTGCAAGAATGGTCACCCTCGCCCCCAAGAGAACGGATTTTCCGCCGGGCCAGCGCCCGCGGTGCATAAGAGGAGCCCGCCCATGCGTTATCTGATTGCTGAAACCACCTGGAAGATGATGAGCCTCGGTCACGCCTTGGCGCAGACCGGCACGCTGCTGACCCGCTGCGAGGCCGCCGAGGACATCGAAGAGTTCCACCGCATCGGCGCGCACGACCTCCTGGTGATCGAGGCCAGCGTGCTGCGAAACCAGACCACGCTGACCCGTCTGCGCGAGCGGAATCCCGAGGTGCCGATCGCGGTCATCTCGCGAGAGGCGGACGGCGCTCAGATCGCCGCCTGGCTGATGGCTGGCGCCGACACCGTGTTGCCCTCCGAAGCCTCCTCCGAAGAAATCCTTGCCCGCCTCGGCGCAGTGGCGCGGCGCGCGCATGGCGTGTCGCTGCCGGTCAGCGATTGCGGCCCGCTGCGCTTCGACCTCGAGAAACGCCGGGTGCATTTCGGCGCCACGACGCTCTCGCTTTCGCCCAAGCTCTACGAGATCCTCGAGTTCCTCGCCCTGCGCCCCGGCCGCCTCGCCACGCGCGAGACGCTGATGAACCACGTCTACGGCTTCGAGAACGAGCCGGCGCCGCGGGTCTTTGACGTTTACATGTGCAACCTGCGCGCCCATCTCGCCCCGGTCGAGGCAGCGCTCGCCATCGAGACGGTGCGCGGCGAGGGCTACCGGCTGCGTGTCTCCGAGCGCCGCGGCACTGCGCGAACGATGGCTGCCTGAGCCCCCCTGCGGCGGGGTGGCAAGGTCAGTAGACCGCCGCCACCTCGTAGAGCACCGGCTCGAAGCTGCGGCACAGATCGTTGAACCGGCGGTTCCAGGCGCGCATCTCGGAGCTGCGCAGCATGGCGAGGAAATCCTCGCGCCGCTCCCATTGCGAGTAATTGGCGATACGGGTCTGCGCGTCGTTCACGTGCAAGCCCGCCCCCACGAACCCCGGCTGCTTCGAGATAAAGGCGTCATAGGCCTCTTCCAGCGCCTCGAGCAGGTCCTGGCAGGTGCCCGGGCTGGTCTCGAATGTGGTGACGACCGTCTGGGCGGAGCTGGGGTGGGTGATGGTGGGCATGAGATCCTCCTCCTGTGCCCCGTGCAGTCTGCCAGAAATCCCCGCGCCGCCAAAGCCTTCCCTTCGCCGCGCGGCGCGGTCATCACACCTCGCGGAAACACGCCGGTCGTCCAAGAAAGGGGGCGCAATCACGCGTTGGACCTGATAGGGTCTGCACAAAACACGGATCACCCGGAACAGGCACGGACAGACCGGAACAGGCATGAGCAGTCCCCGTATCGACGAGACGCTGCGCGAGCAGCTGCTCTCTCGCCCCGACATGATTCTCGATGATCGCGACCTGATGCAGGCGCTCATCGCGTCGAACGAACGCGCCATGGGCTCCAATATCGTGGACCTGCGCGGCATCGCCATGGAGCGGCTGGAGTCCCGCCTCGACCGGCTCGAGGACACCCACCGCAGCGTCATCGCGGCCGCCTACGAGAACCTCGCCGGCACCAACCAGATCCATCGCGCCATCCTGCGAATGCTCGATCCGGTGGCTTTCGAGCCCTTCCTGCGCGATCTCAACGGCGAGGTTGCCGCGATCCTGCGAGTTGACGTCATGCGGCTGGTGCTGGAAACCGGCCACCCCGACGACACCCGCGCCGTCAGCAAGCTCGGCGACGTGTTGTCCCTGGCCGAGCCCGGCTTCGTCTCGAGCTACCTTACCGAGCGCACCGACGCGCCGCTGCGGCAGGTTACCCTGCGCCAGCTCGGCGCCGGCGACACCCGCATCTTCGGACCGCGCGCTGACTTGATCCGCTCCGAGGCCTGCCTCAAGCTCGACTTCGGCCCGCGCCGCCTGCCCGGCCTGCTGGTCATGGGCTCCGAGGATCCGCAGATGTTCACGCCGCAGCAGGGCACCGATCTGCTCGCCTTCTTCGGCGGGGTCTTCGAGCGCACCATGCGGCGCTGGCTGTCGTGAGCCTCGCGCTCACACCCGCCGCGCGCGACGCGCTGCAGACCTGGCTCGAGCACGCCCGCGCGCTGAAGAACGCCTCGGAGAACACCATCACCGCCTATCGTGGCGACGTGGCCGAGTTCATCGCCTTCCAGACGATGCACCACGCCGAGCCGCAGGGGCTGAAGCCCCTGGCGCGGGTGACCACGCCGGACATGCGCGCCTTCCTCGCCCACCTGCATGGCAATGGCTGCGCCGCCCGCTCCATGGCACGCAAGCTCTCGGCGGTGAAAAGCTTCTACCGCTGGCTCGCCGAGCGCGAGGGCTTCGAGCCCACCGCGGTGCTTTCGGCGCGCGCGCCCAAGTTCCAAAAAAAGCTGCCCCGTCCGCTCACCGAGGACGCCGCCCGCGCGATGATCGACACCGTCGAGATGCAGTCGCGCGAGGGCTGGGTCGGGGCGCGCGACGCGGCCGTGGTCACCCTGCTCTACGGCTGTGGCCTGCGGATCTCCGAAGCGCTGGGGCTGACTGGCGCCGACTGGCCGTTCGACGAGTCGCTGCGCATTCTCGGCAAGGGCGGCAAGGAGCGCATCGTGCCCGTGCTCCCCGTGGCACGCCGCGCGGTCGAGATCTACCTGCGGCTCTGCCCCTTCGAGATCACCCCCGACAGCCCGCTTTTCCGGGGCGCCCGCGGCGGCAAGCTCAATGCCCGGCTGATCCAGTCGGTGACCGAAAAGGCACGCATGCAGCTTGGCCTGCCCGCCAGTGCCACGCCCCATGCCATGCGCCACAGCTTCGCCACGCACCTGCTGTCGGCCGGGGGCGACCTGCGCGCCATCCAGGAGCTGCTGGGCCACGCCTCGCTCTCGACCACCCAGGCCTATACCTCGGTCGACAGCGTGCACCTGATGAAGGTCTACGAGGCCACCCATCCCAAGGCGGGCTGAGCTTGCCCTGCTGCGCCCAAGGGCGCAGAACACCGGCATGACAGCACCTGATACATCTTTCGAGTCGCCCTTCTGGGCCGAAGGCGCGCTGGTCGCCGGGGTGGATGAAGTCGGCCGCGGGCCGCTCGCCGGGCCGGTGGTCGCCGCCGCGGTGATCCTCGATCCGGCGCTGATCCCCCTCGGGCTCAACGACTCCAAGAAACTCACCCTCAAGCGCCGCGAGGCGCTCGAGCCGATCATCCGCGCACAGGCGCAGGTCGGCCTGGGCGTGGCTTCGGTCGAGGAGATCGACGAGATCAACATCCTGCAGGCCACCTACCTCGCCATGCGCCGTGCCGTTGCGGCACTGCCCACCGCCCCCGCGCATCTGCTGATCGACGGCAACCGCCTGCCGTCCGATCTGCCCTGCCCCGCGACGGCTGTGGTTAAGGGGGATGGTAAGTCTGTGAGTATCTCGGCTGCTTCGATCGTCGCGAAGATCTGGCGCGACGATCTGATGCGGGACTTGGCGCAACAGTATCCCCATTACGGCTGGGAAACGAACGCAGGCTACGGCTCCAAAAGACACATGGATGGCCTTCGAGATTTCGGTGTGACCCCACACCATAGAAGATCCTTCGCACCCATACACAATATCTTGTATCAAGACGCAAACGTAAGGTCCTGATTTAAAAAAACAAATTGACCCCGATTCGCTGTTCCCTCATTTTATCCCCAATCCAAGAGCGCAAAAATGCGCCGGGGCAGAGGCAGAGAATGACAGCAATGACGAAAACCAAGGGCGCAACTGCGCTCCCGCTCAACACGATTCTTTCCGGCGATTGCATCGAGCAGATGAATGCGCTGCCGGAGGCGTCGGTTGACCTGATCTTCGCGGATCCCCCCTACAACCTTCAGCTGAAGGGCGATCTGCACCGCCCCGACAACTCCCGCGTCGATGCCGTCGACGACCATTGGGACCAATTCGACAGCTTCGCTGTCTACGACCGCTTCACCCGCGACTGGCTCAAGGCCGCCAAGCGCCTGCTGAAGCCGAACGGTGCGCTCTGGGTCATCGGCTCCTATCACAACATCTTCCGCGTCGGCGCGGCGCTGCAGGATGCGGGCTACTGGATCCTCAACGACGTCGTTTGGCGCAAGTCGAACCCGATGCCGAACTTCCGCGGCAAGCGCTTCACCAACGCCCATGAGACGATGATCTGGGCCTCGAAGAGCGAGGGCGCCAAGTACACCTTCAACTACGAGGCGCTGAAGGCGCTGAACGAAGGCGTGCAGATGCGCTCCGACTGGGTGCTGCCGATCTGCAATGGCGGCGAGCGGCTGAAGGACGCCAACGGCGACAAGGCGCACCCGACGCAGAAACCCGCCTCGCTGCTGCATCGCGTTCTTGTCGGCTCGACCAACCCCGGCGATGTAGTGCTCGACCCGTTCTTCGGCACCGGCACCACCGGCGCCGTCGCCAAGATGCTGGGCCGCGACTTCATCGGCATCGAGCGCGAGGCGGACTACCGCGAGGTCGCCGAGAAGCGCATCGCCTCGATCCGCCCCTTCGACCGCTCGTCGCTGGAAGTGACCCGCGCCAAGCGCGCTGAGCCCCGCGTGCCCTTCGGCCAGGTGGTCGAGCGCGGCATGCTGAGCCCCGGCGAGATGCTGGTGTCCTCCTCGGGCAAGAGCGCCAAGGTGCGCGCCGATGGCACGCTGATCGGCGACGAAGTTAAAGGCTCGATCCACCAGGTCGGCGCCCAGCTCGAGGGCGCACCCTCGTGCAACGGCTGGACCTACTGGCACTTCAAGCGCGAGGGCAAGCTTGTGCCAATCGACGTGCTGCGCCAGCAGATCCGCGACGAGATGGCCGACCGTCCGAACTGAGTTTCAGGAACAAGACAAAGGTTTCACGACCGCCGGTGCCTGCTTCGGCAGGCACGAACTTGCCCCGCCAGCGCACCCGCGCGGCGGGGCTTTTTCTATCCCTGTATCAGTGATTTAGCTTCGTGCCGGAGCGGCTCAGCGCCGCCCCGCCATCTTCCGCAGCGTGCCGTCGCGCCAAAACCTCTCGTGCACGGCGACCATGGCGATATGTCCGACGATCAAGACTGCCAGCACCCAGCCCAGTTCGCCGTGCAGCAGTCCGGCCAGGCTCGTGGCCCATGCGATCTCAACCTCGCGCGGGGCAAAGACCTCGAACCCGAACGGCGCAAACCCCCGTGTTCCGCCCCAGGCGCGCAGCAGGGCCAGGGTGGGGATGGCAATCATCAACGCGTAGAGAAGCCCGTGGCCCGCGGCCGCGGCCTTGGCGAGCATCCCCGTGCCATGATCCGGGCGGCGCTTGCGGCTCGCCAGCGCCCACAGCGCGCGGAACATCACCAGCCAGAAGATGACAAAGCCCACCGTCTGGTGCGTGCCGACGAAGAAGCCGACGAAATCATTGCGTCCGAAGATCAGCTTCAGCCCCATGCCGAGGAACTGCCAGAGGATCAGCACCGCCACCGCCCAGTGCAGCCCCCGCGAGACCGCGCCGTAGCGGTCAGAGCTGTCGAAAATCTGCATCGTAATCTCTCCTGAAAGTCAGGGCTGCGAGAGCCCGTCGACCATGACCATCACCCGCCCTTCCGAGCAGCGTTCGACCCGAGCATCGATGCCATAGACCTGCGACAGGCTCCGCGGTGTCAGCACGTCCGAGGGCGCGCCCGAACCGCGCAGGGCGCCGCCTTCCAGCAGCACCACCCGGTCGGCCCACTGCGCCGCCAGCGCCAGATCGTGCAGCACGGCGATCACGATGCGCCCCTCGCGGGCCAGCTTTCGCGCCTCCGACAGCAGTTGGAACTGCCGTGCCAGATCAAGCGCCGAAGTCGGCTCGTCGAGCAGCAGGAGCTTCGGATCGCGGATCATCGCCTGCGCCAGCCCCACCGCCTGCCGCTGCCCGCCAGAAAGCGCCGCCATGGGGCGCAGCGCCAGCTCGGCCAGACCGAAGCGCGCCAGGACCTCCAGCGCATGCCGCCCCGCCGCAGGGCCGCGCAGCGCGCGCCCCGCGAGACCGCCGCCCGCGTTCATCGCCACCATCAGGCTGTCAAGCACTGTCAGCGCCGAACGGCTCTCGAGGCTCTGCGGCATGAAGCCCACGAGCCGGGCCTGCTCGGCGCGCGGCAGGGCGTGCAGCGCCCGACCTTCCAGCGTGATCTCTCCAGTCGAGGGCAGCAGCCCGGCAATCGCCCGCAGCAGGGTCGATTTGCCAGCCGCATTCGGCCCGGCGATCACCGCGAATTCCCCCATGGCGAAGGGCGGCAAACTCAGACCGTCGATCACCCGGCGCGGACCACGCGCGACGGTCAGATCGCGAATATCAAGGCTCATCGCGCCTCCCTCCGCAGCACGAGAGCAAAGAACACCGGCAGGCCGACCAGCGAGGTCACGATCCCCACCGGCAGCAGGATCCCGGGCACCAGCAGCTTCGAGGCAACCGAGGCGAGCGACATCAGCAGTGCCCCGGTGAAGAGGCTTGCCGGCAGCAGAAAACGGTGATCCTCGCCCACTGCCATCCGCGCAATATGCGGCCCGGCGAGGCCGACGAAGCCGATCACGCCGACCATGGAGACCGACGCCGCCGCCAGCAGGCTCACCCGCACCAGCGTCCAGCGCCGCAGGTGCGCCACGTCGAGCCCGAAGCCCTGCGCCTGATCGGCCCCGAGCCGCAGCGCCGTCAGCCGCCACGACGCGGCGAGCGAGAAAGGCAGGCAGGCCGCCAGCACCAGCGCCAGCATTGCGATGCCCTCCCAGCGCGCGTTGACGAGGCTGCCCATGGTCCAGAACACCAGCTGCTGCAGCGCATCCGGCGAGGCGACAAATTGCACCAGCGCCAGCAGCGCCGCGGCGGTGAAGTTGACCGCAATGCCGAGCAGGATGACCACCTCGGAGCCGCCGCCCCGCAAGGCGGATGCCAGCTGCAGCAGCCCCAGCGCCAGAAGCGCGAAGACAAAGGCGTTGCCCGACACCGACCAGAGCGCCGGGATGCCCGGCAAGGACAGCCCCAGCACGATCGCCACCCCCGCGCCAAGCGCCGCCGAGGCCGAGATGCCGAGCGTGAAGGGTTCGGCCAGCGGGTTGTCGAGCACGGTCTGCATCTCGGCCCCAGAGAGTGACAGCGCCGCGCCCACGAGCAGCGCCATGATCGCGACCGGCAGGCGGACCTGCCAGACGATCACCTCTGCGGCCTTCGGCACCTCGCCTGCCCCGGTCAAAGCGCCAAGCACCTGCCCGAGCGGCAAGCCCGACGGCCCCGAGACCAGATCGAGAAGCACCGAGAACCCCGCGCCCAGTCCCAGCAGGGCGACGAGCAGAACCCGGCGCTGGCTGCGCCGCGACTGCTCGGCAAGGATCGCCTGGACCGCGCTCATTCGGCAGGGGTCCAGTAGCTTCCGGTCATCTCGACCGGCGAGAAGCGATCCTCGAACTCGGCCATGGTGGCCATCGGGTCAAGATCCGGGAAGAGGTCCGGGTGGAAGCGCTTGGCCAGCGCCTCGATCAGCGCGATATGCGCCGGGAAATCGTTGAACAGGTGCCAGATGCCGATGGCCCGCCCCTCTCGCACCGCCCGGAGGTCGGCGAAGCCGGGGGTGGCGAGCAGCGCGGCGAAGCTCTGCGCCGCCGTCTCTGCGCCGATCCCCGCGCCCAGCACCAACCCGCCGCGGGCCTTCATATGCGCGCCGCCGGTGGCGAGGTAGACATCCGGGTCCGAGGCCAGCAGGTTCTCCAGCCCGACGTTGCCCATCACCCCGGGCACGCTGTCACGGCCGATGTTGTAGCCTCCCGCGGCCTCGACGAACTCGTCAAAGACCCCCGGCCCCACGGTGGCGCAGCAGTTGGTCGGCGCGGCATGCACGTGGATGAAGACCCGCGGCGGCGCAGGCTGAGCGGCCTTCAGCGTGGCCCGGACCTTGTCGAGGTGGCTCTGGTAGAAACCGGCAAACGCCTCTGCCCTCTCTTCGGCCCCGGTCAGCGCACCGATCAGCCGCAGGCTCGGCAGGGTGTTCTCGAGCGGCGCGGTGAAGAAGTCGACAAAGGCCACCGGAATGCCCGCCGCGTCCAGCTGGCGCAGCGGCATCTCCATCTGCGGGTCCGTCGCGTCCATCAGGCTCAGCAACACGAGGTCGGGCATCAGCGCGATCGTGCTCTCGACCGAGAGCAGACGGTTGCCTGCCCCCACCGGCGCCACGTCAGCCAGCGCCGGGAACTTCGCGAGATAGGCCTCATAGGTCGCCGGATCGAGTCCCTTGTCCTGCCGCCAGCCCGCCAGCAGCGCCACCGGGTCCGCGTGCAGCATGCCCAGCACCGCAAGATGCCGCCCCTCGCCCAGCACGATCCGCCGCGCCGGTTCTTCCAGCACCACCTCGCGCCCGGCCAGGTCGGTCACCCGAATCTCGGCGCGCGCCGAGCCCGCCCCGAGCAGCAGCGACGCCAGAACCACGGAAAGACCCATCAAAAGCCAGCTCGAGGTAAGAATGCACGGATGCCTGAGACGCGGCGTCATGAGAGTCCTTTCTTCGGCATGATCGGCCATTGCAGCCGGGGCCAAGGGAAATTACTTGAGTGGTATTGTCAACTAATAAGCCCGAGAGCGGATCCCATGTGCGAAACTGCCCCGCAGACCCCGTTGCCGCCGCATCGCGGACGGGACGCAACGCTGGAAATCCTCGCGACGCCAGTCTCTTCGCACGTCCTCACCAGTCGCGTTCTGCCGCGCGAAACCTGCGGCCCGGACGCTCCCGACGTGCCCGCAACGCGGCTCTTCCTTGCGGTTCCCAAGGCACCCGCGCCGAAGAGAGGTTGGCCGATCCTCTACCTGCTCGACGGGAATGCGGCCTTCGACTTCCTGACGGCCGCGCTGCTCGAAGGAGCACCTGGGCTGATCGTCGCCGGGATCGGTTACGACACCGACAAGCAGTTTGCCCGCAGCCATCGCATCTTCGACTATTCTCCGCCCGTGGCGCCCGGCGCCGCGCCGCGGCCCGACCCGCACCACCCCGAGCGGCGCGCCGGCGGCGCCGAGGCCTATCTCGCCCGGCTGACCGGTGGCATTCGCGCCGAGGTCGAGCATGGCCTGCCGGTCGACGCCGCAAGGCGAACGCTCTGGGGGCACAGCTTCGGCGGGCTCTTCACGCTCTATACCGCGCTGACAAGGCCAGACAGCTTTGCCCGCTTCGCCGCAATCAGCCCGTCGGTCTGGTGGGACGAGACGCTGGTCGCCCGGCTTGTCTCGCAGCGCGGCATCGCCGCAGGCCCGCCCCGGGCACTGCACTTCGGCATGGGCGACAAGGAGAAGCGCACAGGCAGCGCCGGGCCGCAGCCCGAGGGACCGCCCCCGCCCACCCAGCGGATCATCGAGCAGCTTCGCGGTGCGCCCGCCGGGCTAGAGATCTCGGCCCAGGTCTACCCCGGCGCGGTGCATATCGCCTCGCTCCCGGCCTCGCTGCCCGGGACGCTGGCGTTGGCGGCCCGGTAGAAAGCGAAACCGGGCCCTGGCTCAAGCCCTCTCCCGCAGCAGCGCCTCGGCCTGCGCCATGCGCACCGAGAATTCCGGCCCCAGTGCCTCGGCCGCAACCTGCGAGACCATCTCGGGATGCAGCAGCGGCAGATCGAGCGGCTCGACCCGCGCTGCGTGGGCGTCCCAAAGCCCGGCATGCAGGTCGCGCCCGGCGTGGTCACGCGCCGCACGCACATGGGTGAGCGTGCCCGAGTAGCGCCGGTGTTCATGGCCCCGGATCAACCGGTTGGTGCCGGTAACGAGCAATACCACCGCGTCGAGCACCGCCTCCGGCAGGCTGCCGAGCGGCGTGCCGCCCTGCTTGAGAAAGCCCACCACCGCCGCGCGGCTGTCGAGTTCGGGATGGCTGTCCGGGTCGTGACCGGCAATGGCCAAGAGGGCGCGCAGCGCCTCGGCGTCCGAAAGCTCGGGTTCGGCCCGCCAGCACTCGGCGGGGTAGCTGTCGAGCAGGGCGACAAGCCCCGGCGCGCGGCCGCGCGTCGCCAGCTCCACCGCGATCTCCTGCGCCAGGATACCGCCCACCGACCACCCGGCGAGATGGATCACGCCTCGCGGCGCCTGCGCCTCGATCCGGTCGGCGTAATCTACGGCGAGCCTGCGCAGGGTGCCAGGCAGCGGCGCGCCGGTCAGCAGCGGCGACTGCACGGCGAAGACCGGGCGCGGCGTCGTCAACGTCCGCGCCAGTCGCCGGTAGCCCCAGCCGAGCCCGCCCGCCGGATGCAGGATGAAGAGCGGCGCGCCCTCCCCCTCGGCCAGCGGCAGCAGCGGCGCGAGCCCCGCCTGCGCCGTCTCCGCCATCTCGAGCGCCCGGGCGAGCTGGGCAAGCCCCGGGGTTTCGAAGATCTGCCCCAGCCCCGAATCCTGCCCGAAGGTGGCCTCGATGCGGAAACTGAGGGTCAGCGCGGTCAGGCTGTCGCCGCCAAGGTCGAAAAAATCCGCCTCGCGGCTCGGTGTCTGGGGCAGGTGCAGCACGTCGCGGTAGAGGGCGGCGAGACGCTCCTCGACCGGGCCGACCGGAGGTGTGCCGACGGGCATCTCGAGCACCGGCGCGGGCAGCGCCTTGCGGTCGAGCTTGCCCGAACTGGTCATCGGCCAGCTCTGGAGCGCCACCACCGCAGAGGGCACCATATGCGCGGGCAGCGCGGTCGCCAGTTCCGCCATGAGCGGCGCGCTGTCGAAGCGCGCCCCCGTCAGCACATAGGCCACGAGACGCGGGTCCGCGCCGCCGTCGGCGCGGGCGATCACCACCGCATCGCGCACCAGCCCCGTCGCCTTGATCGCGCCCTCGATCTCGCCCGGCTCGATGCGCATGCCGCGGATCTTCACCTGATGATCGGCCCGGCCCGCGTAGACCACCGCGCCGTCGGGCCGCAGATAGGCCAAGTCGCCCGTCGCATAGAGCCGCTCGCCGGGGCGGAAGGGATCGGGGATGAAACGCTGCTCGGTCAGGTCGGGGCGGCCGAGGTACCCCCGCGCCAGCTGCACCCCGCCGAGGTAGAGCTGTCCGTGCACCCCGGGCGGCACCGGGCGCAGGCGCGCGTCGAGCACCTGGACGCGGGTGTTCCACACCGGGAAACCGATGGGCAGCGGCAGGCTGTCGTCCTGGGGGGCGGCCTCCCAATAGGTCACGTCCACCGCCGCTTCGGTCGGGCCGTAGAGATTGTGGAGCTGGGCCGTTACCCGCGCGTGGAACCGCGTGCGGTGTTCGGCGGTCAGCGCCTCGCCCGAGCAGAAGACGCGGGTCAGCGACAGCCCCTCGGAGGCCGGGGCCTCGAGGAAGGCCGAGAGCATCGAGGGCACGAAATGCATCGTGGTGATGCCCTGCGTGCGCACCAGCCCGGCGATGGCCGAGGGATCGCGATGCGCACCCGGCTCGGCAAAGACCAGCGTGCCGCCGCAGAGATAGGGCAGGAACAGCTCCCAGACCGAGACGTCGAAGGTGGTCGGCGTCTTCTGCAGGATGCGATCCGTGGTATCGATACCGTAATGGTCGCGCATCCACAGAAGCCGGTTCACGATCGCGCGGTGCTCGATCATCACGCCTTTGGGCTCGCCGGTGGAGCCGGAGGTAAAGAGGATATAGGCCAGATCGTCCGGCGTGGTGCCGGGCTCCGGCGCCGCGCCGGTCGCGGGCCATGACCCGGGCGCAAAGGCGGCCATGCCCCCGGCGTCAAGATCACCCTCCGCCAGCAGCGCGACCGCGCCGGTGCGCTCGAGCAGCGCGGCAAGCCGCGCGGGCGGATTCTCGGGGTCGAGCGGCACATAGGCGGCGCCGGCGCGCAGGATGGCCACCAGCGCGACGGCCAGATGTTCGCAGCGCGGCAGCGCCGTGGCCACCACCTTGCCCGGCCCGGCGCCCTGCGCGCGCAGCGCGGCGGCAAGCGCGGCGGAGCGGCGGTCCAGTTCGGCGTAGCTGAGCGTCTTCTTGCCATAGACAACCGCCGGCGCCTCGGGCGCGGCGCGCATCTGCGCGAGGATCAGCTCGGTGAGCGTGGTGTCGGGAATCTCATGATCGGTGGCGTTGACCTCCTCGACCGCCCAACGTTCTTCGTCCGCCGTCAGTGTCGGCACCTCGGAGAGCCGCTCAGCCTTCAGCGCCGCCGTCAGGAACGCTGCCAGCCGGTCGAGATGCCGCTGCGCCGCGTCAGCCGAATAGAGTTCCGGGTTGCTGTCGATCTCCAAAGACAGCGAGGCGGTCGCGTCGCCCCGGAAGGTGGCGGTTATATCGTCCACCGCCCCGGCCCCGAGGATATGCAGATGCGCCTCGAGCCCGGCGAAGCGCGGCGGCATGTCGAAGGGCTGGACGTTGATCATCGGGCCGTAGAGCCGCGCGTCGATGGCGGTGCGCCGCAGGTCCCGGCGCAGCTGTTCCGACCGATAGCGGCCATGCTTGCGTAGCGCGCCGAGCCGCTTCGCCTCGGCTTTCAGAAGCTCAAGGAGCGGCCTGTCCTCGTCGGGGTCGCAGCGATAGGGCAGGACGTTCATCCACATGCAGGGCACGCGGGCCGCTCTGGTGCCCATGCGGGCCATGAAGGGCAGGCCGTAAACCCGCTCGCCCGCACCCGAGACGCGCGAGAAATAGGCCGCGCTGAGCACCGTGAGCACATCCGGCCAGCCGACGCCCGCCGCCTTGGAAACGGAGTTCAACGCCTCGCAAAACTCGGGCGGCAGGTCCAATCGCGCGCGGTCGAAGCGCGCCGAGGTGACCGCGCGCCCCTCGGCAGGTCCGGCGACCGTCTCGAGGCCCCGCATCTCGGCCAGCCAGAAGGCGGCATCGGCGGCCCGGCGGTCGGACTGACGATAGGCCGCGTCGTCCTCCAGAACCGGGTCCAGCGCCGGGAAGGCAGCGGGGGTCTTGCCGGTCGCCTCTGCGGAATAGATCTCGCCCACGCGGTTGGTCAGCAGCACGATGCCGAAGCCATCGGTGGCAAGGTGGTGGATGCGCTCGTACCAAAAGGCCCGGGCCCCGCCGAGGAGGTAGAGCACGAAGCGCCCGGCTTGTTCGTCGGCAAGATCCACAGCGCGGCCACTGTCAGCCATCATCCGGGCCCGGGCCTCTCCCTCGGGATCGTCCAGCCCCGAAAGGTCCACCACTTCGAGCCGCGGTCCCACCTCTGCGAGCCATTGCCGCGGCGCGCCGCCCTGCATGCCGAAGCGCAGACGCAGCGCCGGGCTCTGAGCCGCCGCCGTCTCGAAGGCGCGGGCGAAGCGGTCCACGTCGAGCGGGCCGAGCAGCTCGATGTACTGGCCGCAGTTGAAGATCGGGTTCGCGCGGTCGAGCGCCTGTGCATACCACAGGCCCTCCTGCGCCTCGGTCAGCGGGAAAGCCGCGCGCCCCGTCGCCATGTCAGGCCCCGGCGTGCTGGGCCGCGACCACGCCCCACCAGGCGGCGAAGGTCTGGTGCTCCCAGATCTCTGAGAGATCCGCCTCCTCGGCCGCCTCCTGCCAGGTCATGACCAGCGACATGAGCCGCATGGAGTCGAGCCCGAGATCGAAGAGGTTGGCCTCGGCGGTGATCTCCTCGGGAGTGATCTCCAGCGCCTCGGCGATATCGGCGCGCATCTTGTCCTGCGTAAGGCTCACGCGGTCTCTCCTTTTTCCAGGTATTTATCTTTCAGCGCGGCGCGCAGGGCCTTGCGGCTGACCTTGCCCACTGCGGTGGTCTCGAAAGCGGGCACGAAGACGATCTGGTCGGGCACCTTGAACTCGGCGATGCCGCGGCTGCGGACAAAGGCCTTGAGGTCCTTTGACTGCACCTCGACCGCATCGCTGCGCACCACGAAAGCGCAGGTCTTCTCGCCGAGGAAGCGGTCGGGCACCGAGACCACCGCTGCGTCGAAGACGCCTTCGTGGGCGATCAGATGATCCTCGACCTCCTCGGCAGAGATCTTCTCGCCGGCGCGGTTGATGTGATCGCCTGCCCGGCCGCGCACCTCGAGATAGCCGCCGGGCAGGCGGCGCACCACGTCGCCGGTGCGGTAGAATCCATCGGCAGTGAAACTGCGGGCGTTGGCCGAAGGCTCCTCGTAGTAGCCGCGAATGGTGTAGGGCCCTCGGGTGTAAAGGTTGCCGGGTTCGCCTTCGGGGACCGGATTGCCTGCATCGTCAAGCACCAGCACCTCGTCGTCGGCGCTGATCGGCCGGCCCTGAGTATTGATGATGATCTCTTCGGGGTCGTCGAGCCGGGTGTAGTTCACCAGCCCCTCGGCCATGCCGAAGACCTGCTGCAGGGTGCAGCCAAGCAAGGGTCGCACCCTCGCCGCCGCCTCGGGGATGAATTTCGCGCCGCCGACGCCCAGCACCTCAAGGCTCGAAAGGTCGTGCTTGCTGCGCGGCGCGGCCTGCATCCACAGGAGCGCGAGGGGCGGCACGAGGCCGGTGATCGTGACACCATGCTCGGCGATCAACCTGAAGGCGACCTCGGGCTGCGGGTTGGGGCTCATCACCACCGTGCCGCCCGCATGCAGGGTGCCGAGATAGCCGGGAGAGCTCATCGGAAAGTTGTGCGCAGCGGGCAGCGCGCACAGGTAGACGCTGTCGGCGCTCAGCCCGCAGATCTCGGCCGAGGCGCGGACGCTGTAGAGATAGTCGTCGTGCGTGCGGGGGATCAGCTTCGGCAGACCGGTGGAACCGCCGGAGATCTGCAGGAAGGCGACCGCGCGCGGGTCGCGCGCGACCGGGGCGGCGAGCCCCTGGTCGCCGAGACTGTCGAGGGCGGTGAACTCTGCGGCCTCACCCGCCACGATCACATGCGCGACGCTGTCGATCTCGGCCAGTACCTTGCGCGCCATCGGCAAGTAGTCGAAACCGTCGTGCCGGTCGGCAACCACATAAGCGCGGGCGCCGGACTTGGCGGCAAGGTGCAGAACCTCGGTCTCGCGGTGCGCGGGGAGCGCGTAGACCGGCACCAGCCCGGCGTAGAAAAGGCCGAAGACCGCGACGAGGAATTCGGCGCGGTTCGGCAGCTGCACAAGCACGCGCTCGCCCGGCACCAGCCCCAGACCTGCGAAGCCCTCGGCAGCGATGCGGGCGCGGCGGGCCAGCTCGGCGTAGCTCCAGCGGGCCTCACCGGCGACCAGCGCAAGGCGCGCGCCGTGAGTCGCCTCCAGCCGGTCCAGCATCTGACCGAAGGTCTCCCCCTGCCAATAGCCCTTGTCCACATAGCGTTTCGCGAAGTCTTCGGGCCAAATCTGCTGGGGGATGCTCATGGTCTTGTCGCCTCTGACTGTTCCTGCACCGCGCGTCGGATCGCGCCTTTGCGCTACCAATCACTACAAAAACAGTCAACTTACAAGCCCGTGTATTTGAGTCGGGAATTCAGCGCCGTTCCCTGACGCGTGCTTCAGCCCCTCCGGCTCAGGTAGACCCCCAGCAGGATCAGGGCGACCCCGGCGAGCTGCATCCAGAGCACGGCCTCGACCCCGCGCAGCAAATCCAGAGCGACGCTCGAGAGCATCTGCCCGGCGACCAACAGACCGCCGGTCAGCGCCGCACCGAGCCGCGGGATGAGCCAGCTGCCGCTGGCCACGAAGACCACACCGATTGCCCCGCCCACCCAGGCGAACCAATGGGCGGAGGCCGCCTCGGCGGGCCAGAAGCTGCCCGCGATCAGCGCGCAGGGCACAAGCACCGCGAAGCCGACAAGGTGGTTCCAGAACGACGACTGCATGGCCGAGGTCGAGAGCGCGAGCCGCCCGTTGAGCTGGCGCGACAGCGCCACCAGCATGCCCGAGCAGAGGCCGAGAAGGATCATCCAGATCATGCCGCGCCCGCCCGTGCGAAGATGATCAGCAGCGTGCCCCCGACGATTGCCGCCAGCGCCAGCAAGTCGTTGCGCCGCGGCAGCCGCCGCTCGAGCCCCAGTGCGCCGGTGGCGTCGAAGAGCAGCGCCAGCAGCACCTGACCGGCGAGCCCCAGCGCCATCGTACCGGTCAGCGCCAAGGACGAGTTCACCACCACCGTCGAGACGACCACCGTCAGCGCGCCTGAGATGCCGCCGAGATACGCCCAGAGCGGCGCCCGACCCACAGACGCACGGGCCTGCACCGGCTTGCGGAGCCGGAACAGCAGGAGCAGCACCACAGCCACCACCGTGCCGACGCCATGGGCGGTCAGCGAGGCGAAGATCGGCGTCGTATGCGCGGCCATCATGCCGTTGCTGAGCAGCATGAGCGTCAGCAAGCTTCCGGCGCAGAGGGCGGCAAGGATCTCGAAAGGGTGCGGCCGGCGCGGCTCTGCGGCGGGGGGAATACGGGCAGCCATGGTCTGTCCTGCTGTCTGGAGGGCACTTGCAACCTCCTTACGCTGCGGAAGTGGCGGAGGTAAGCCCCCGGTTGCGCGAGATATTGCACCGCGCGGCACGAGCGCCTCCGGCCGCCGCAAGTACGCCCTGCTGGCGCGGCGGCTTCGCCGGGAATGGGCGTGTTCAGCCCAGCCCCTAGGGAAGCTTTATTCTGGATTGATTTAGTCAGGTATTGAGCATCGCTTGCGTTCGTGCCAGACAGAGCGAGAATGGAGTCCTATCTCCCCGTGCATGCCAGCCTCCGGACCCCCGCGGGCGAGCCCTTCTAGCCAAAGTCAGGAGACCCAAGTTTTGCGTATTCTCCGCATGACCCTGCCGCTTCTCATGCTGCTGCCGGTGCCGCTCGCCGCCCAGCAGGCCGGGACCGGCACCGCCGGAACGCTCTCGCTCGAGCTCAACACCACCAAGAGCGTCGAGAGCGGCTGCCAGCTCAGCTTCCTCATAGAAAACGGCCATGACACCGACATCGACGCGGCGGTTTACGAGACCGTGCTGCTGAACACCGAAGGGCAAGTCGACCGGCTGACCCTCTTCGATTTCGGCGCCCTGCCCGCCGGCCGTCCGCGCGTGCGCCAGTTCGTGGTGCCCGGCACTGGTTGCGAGGGCCTCGGACAAATTCTCATCAATGGTGCCAACCGGTGCGAGGCGGGCGGCACCGAGTCGAACCTCTGCACCAAGGGGCTCGAGCTTAGGTCGCGCAGCGACGTGGAGGTGATCGGATGATCGATACGATCCTGGACGGCCTGCGCCGCATCGCCGACCTCGGCGGACCGGTGGTTCTGCTGCTGGTCGCCATCTCGCTGCTGACGCTGGCGGTGGTGCTCTACAAACTCTGGCAGTTCGCTGCCTCGGGCGTCGGCCGCCACGCAGCGCTGCGCGAGGCGGTCAACGCCTGGGACCGCGGCGACCGCGCCGGCGCGCGCGAGGCGCTGAACCGCTCGCGCTCCTACCTGCGCCCGGTGATCGATATGGCCATGTCCGGCCAGACCGATCCGGCACGGCTCGAAGCCGAGGCCGAGACCCGTTTCGCCCGGCTCGAAAAAGGGTTCCGACTGCTCGACTCCGTGTCGCAGTTGGCGCCGCTGCTGGGTCTCTTCGGAACCGTGCTCGGGATGATCTCGGCCTTCCAGTCGCTGCAGGACGCGGGCAGCCAGGTCGACCCGTCGATCCTTGCGGGCGGCATCTGGGTGGCGCTGCTGACCACGGCGGTCGGCCTCGTTGTCGCCATGCCCACCGCCGTGATCCTGAGCTGGTTCGAGGCGCGCATGGAATCCGAGCGCGTGCTGGCCGAGCGCGCGGTGCACACCATCCTGTCGCCCACCGGCAGCACCGCCGAGGCGCGGCTGGCCGAGGGTGCCGCACGCCATGCGTAAGATCCGCCGGCGGCGGAGGCTGTCGATGACCTCGCTCATCGACGTGATCTTCCTGCTGCTGCTCTTCTTCATGCTGACCTCGACCTTTACGCGCTTCGCCGAGGTGGAACTCGCCGCCGCCGGATCCGGGGCCACTGCCGCGGACACCCGCCCGCTGTTCCTGCAGCTCGGGCCCGAGACGGTCCGGCTCAACGGCGCCGAGATGACCCTCGAGGAGCTTCCGGCCAAGCTGGGCGAGACGCGGGGCGAAGTCGCCGAGAACACACCCCCGCAGCCGCTCATCGTGGCGCTGCGCGGCGAGGTCTCATCGCAACGGCTGACGGATCTGCTGGTGGCCCTGCGCGGCGTCAGCGGCTTCCGCGCCACGGTTCTGGGAGCGTCGTGATGCGCCGCAGGAAACAGAAATCCGAGCGCGAACCAACGATCGCGCTGATCAACATCGTCTTCCTGATGCTGGTCTTCTTCCTCGTCGCGGGCACCGTCGCGCGGCCGCTCGATCCGGCGCTGAACCTCGTGCACACCGCCGATCTCGAAGGTGCCGCGCCCGCCGACGCGCTGGTGATCAACGCCGATGGCAGCATGTCCGTCCGCGGCGAAGCGATCGAGGCGCCCGAGGCCTTCCTCGAAGCGCTCGGCGACGAGGCGATGACGCTCGCGCGTCTTGTGCCCGACCGCGACCTGCCCGCCGCAAGGCTGGTGGAGATCGGCCGTGCCCTGCGTGCCGCCGGGGCCGAGAAGGTGATGATCGTCACCGAAAGGGGGCTTGAATGATCGCATCCTCGCGCAAGGTGAAGCTGGCCGCCGCAGTGCTGGCGCTTTCTGCTCATGGCGGCGCATTGCTGGCGGTGATGCCGCCGAAGATGCAGGCCGAGATGGAGGGCATGGCCGGTGGCAGCGACCTCGCCCTCGGCACGGATTTCGCCGACATGGCCGTGGGTACGATCAGCGCCGATCCGGTCGAGGAGACCGCCGAGACGGTCGAGCCCGACCAGCCGGAGCCGATCCAGCCGCAGCAGATCCAAAAGGCGCAGCCCGTTGCCCCTGTGCCCGCACCCGAGCCCCCTCGCGAGGCCGAGCTGACCGCCGCCCTGCCCGTGGTTCCCCCGCTCGAGGCAGAGCCGGTGCTGCCAGTCGCGCCGGTGGCGCCTGTCGAGCCCGAGGACCAGCCCGAGCCTGAGCTTCTGGAGGCGCAGCCGCCGCAGACAGTAGATACGCCCGAACCGGAGATCGCCGGTCCCGCGAAGCCCGAGCCGGAAACGCTCACCGCCGAGGCCCCGGAACCCGAGACGCTCGCCGCCGAAGAGCCCGAGCCCGAAGACGTCACCGAGACCGCGCCGGAGCAGTCCGCGCGTCCGAAACTGCGCACACCCGATGTCGCGCAACGCGCGCGGGAGCCCGAACCGCAGCCCCAACGCAAGCCCGAGCCAGCCCCCGAGCCGCGCCGTCAGGCCGCGCGTCCGCAGGGCAATGCCGAGCAGAACGCCACCGCCGGGGCGGCGACCGGTCGCGCCGGAGGCAGCTCGGCCACCGCGGGCAACGGCGGCAAGGCGCAGGAGGCCGGCAATGCCGCCGTCAGCAATTACCCCGGGCTGGTGATGCGCAAGCTCTCGCGGGTGCCGCGGCCCCGGGTGAACGCGCGCGGCGCGGCCGTCATCGCCTTCAAGGTCTCCGGCAACGGCGGTCTTGCGGGAGCCTCGGTGGCGCGCAGCTCCGGCTCGGCGACGCTGGACCAGGCAGCTTTGCGTGTTGTGCGCAGCGCCTCGCCCTTCCCCGCGCCACCGGCGGGGGCGCAGACGAGCTTCACGATCCAGATCAAGGGACGGTGATCGGGCGCCGCCCTCAGAGCGAGAGCAAGCCCCGCGCCATGGCCATCGACAGCGCCTGCTCGGGCGCGGCGACGCCCAGCGTCCTGCAGGCGCTGAGCAGGTGGCGGGCGGCCTCTTGCTCGGTGATCGTGAAGCGCTCGGCCACCTCATGCAGCCGCAGCCCGTGCGCGAGATAGCCAAGCACGTCGCGCTCCCGCGCACTCAGCTGCGCCCAGGGCGACTCGCAGATCCATTCCTGCGCGGTCTCCTCGCCTGGCGGCAGGATCGCGTCGTTGAGCATCGCCGAGATCGCGCGGAACGCGCGCGCCGTTCCCGGACCGTACAAATCCTTCGGGTCGCTGGCGCAACCAAGCACGATGGTGCGCTCGCTGGCACCGACGATCCAGGTCTGAGTGAGCAGATAACGGTACTCGAAGTCCATCAGGCAGCCATACAGGTCGCGCTGACGCGTGCCGCCCGACCGGCGGTACCTCTCCGAGACATCGACGAATTGCCTCTTGACGCCCGCCTTGCAGGCGGCCAGGACGGGATCGACTTCGTAGAAACGGGCCTGATGGTAGTGCCGCAACCAGCGCATATCCATCGAACTACGCAGCCACGCCACCTCGCGCGAGTCGCGCATGATCGCGCCGCAATTGAGGTCCGTGGCCCCGATCCTGCGCCCGATCCGCACCGCCGCATCCCAGGAGTCCTGCGCGCTTTGCGCCCCTGCAAGGGTGTCAGCCGTGTCGATCAACAGCTTCGCGTAACGAGTCGAAACCATGTCACTCACGTCTTCGTTTGCGTATCCCACCTCAATGTGAACACGGGATTGCATGAAAGGCCAGAGAGAAAGTTTCCGTAGCGTCTATAGCATAGGTTGAAGCAGGATTCCGCCGAAGACGACGGCCAGCCCCGAGACGATGCAGAGCGCCCTGACAAATGCCGGGCGCCGGCCGATCAGCCCATGGGAGATAAGTGCCAGGCCAAGGCCGATCCGGACGAAGGCAAAGAGCGCCAGCGACGGGGCCGTGGTCAGCTCGAGGATGCCCGGGTTGGCGATCATGCCGAGCGGGATGATGTAGAGCCCGATCCCCAGCGCCATGGCGGTGCCCGCCACCTTCACCCAGTTCTCGCCGATCATCCCCGCCGCGATGAACACCGCGCCGCAGACCGGCGGCGTGATCGTCGACAGCAGCGCAAACCAGAAGACGAAGAGATGCGCCTGCAGCGGCGCGAGGCCGAGCTGGGTCAGCGCCGGTCCCGCGATCGAGACGCAGATCACATAGGCCGCGGTGGTCGGCACCTCCATGCCCAGCACAAGGCAGGCCAGCGCGGTGAGGATCAGCGATGGCCAGAGCAGGCCGCCCGAGCCCGACAGGATCAGCGAGGTGATCTTGACCCCGAGGCCCGTCACCCCGAGCACCCCGATCACGATCGAAGCACAGAGGATGATCGCGGCGATCATCGCAACCTGCTTGGCCGAGTTGAGCAGCGCCTCGGTGACGCGCTCCGCGGTCTGGCGCGGATCGAAGGTCAGCCGGCCATTGGTCAGAAGCAGCAGCGCGCCCGCGAGGATCGCGAGGCAGGCGGCGTATTGCGGCGTGTAGCCAACTCCGAACATGCCGATCATCAGCACGGTGAAGGGCACGAGGAAGAACAGCGCGGTGATCACCACGTCGCGCTTCGCCGGGCGGTCCTCGTCACGGATGCCCTTGAGCTCGAAGCGCGTGGCATAGGCGTTGATGCCGACCCAGACCGCCCAGAAATAGAGGATCGCCGGCAGGATCGCCGCGCCCATGATCTGCGTGTAGGGGGTGCCGGTCAGCTCGACCATGACGAAAGCCCCTGCCCCCATCAGCGGCGGCATGATCTGCCCGCCCGAGGAGGCCACTGCCTCGACCCCGGCGGCCAGCCGCTTGGGGTAGCCGAGCCGGGTCATTGCCGGCAGGGTGATCGCGCCGGTGGAGGCGACATTGGCGCTGGCCGAGCCCGAGATCGAACCGAAGAGGGCCGAGCTGAGCACGGAAACCTTGGCCGCGCCGCCGGTCAGCCGCCCCGCGGCGGCGGCGGCAACGTTCATGAAGCCCTGCCCCGCCTCTCCGGCGTTGAGGACAGCGCCGAAGATCACGAAGATTGACACCACGCCGACGGAGACCGCGGTGAGCGAGCCCCAGATCCCGCCCTCGGCGATGGTCATCGTGCCGAGGAAGCTCTGGATCGGCGTGCCGGCGTGGCCGAATTCGCCCGGGATGTACTGCCCGAGAAGCGCATAGGCGAGCGCGATCACCGCGACCAGCGGCAGCGGCCAGCCGATGGCCCGCCGCGCTGCCTCGATCACGCAGAGCAGCAGCACCGCCGCGACGCCGATCTGGAAATTGCTCTCGAGAAACCCGTACTGGTCGCCCAGCATCTCGTGGTTGAGCGCGATCCAGCCCGCGGCACCGACGCCCAGAACGGTCAGCACCGCGCCCGAGATCACCTGCCAACGTCCGGTTGCGCCGAAGAGGAAGACCCAGGGCAGGATCACCGCCATGTGCAGCGGCCGGCTGACGAGATTGGGCACGAGCCCCGAGAACACCAGCCCGAGGTGATAGACCACGACCAGCGCCGCCAGCCCGATCCACACCGCCCGCTGCCATGCCGCTTGTGGCATTTGCGTCTCAAGCCCCATCACCTGCCCTCGTCTCAATGAGCGCGGGCCGGGCAGAACTGCCCGGCCCGCCTGCCTTGTCTTTCCGCCGGGTTACTTCTGCGCGTCGCTCAGCGCAATGCCCGCTTCCTCGTAATAGCGCACCGCGCCGGGGTGCAGCTTGCCGGTCACGTTCTCGAGCAGCGCCGCATCGACGCCGGTCCACCAGGGCGATTCCTCGCCCATGCGCGCCTTTTCCTCCCAGAAGGTCTTGGTGAGCTGGTAGGCGGTCTCGTCATCCATCTTGGTGGTGGTGTAGGTCACCACCGGCAGCGAAGTGGTGACGATGTCCGCGTCCTGACCGGCATAGGTGCCCGCCGGGATCACCAGCTTGGCGCGGCCGGTTTGCGCGACCTGCTCATCGGTCAGCGACAGCACGGTCACATCGGTCGAGGCGGCGGCCTCGACGACGTTCGGCGCCGGAAAGCTGCCCGCGGTGACGAACCCGTCGATCTGGCCGTTCTTCAGCGCCGGCACGGCGTTCGACAGCTCGACATCGGCGATCTTAACCTTGCCGTCGAGGCCGAAGAGACCGAGGTATTTCTCGCCCTCTGTTGCGCCGAAGCTGCCCTTGCCGAGCAGGATGTTCTTGCCGTCCATGCCGGCGAAATCGGTGACGCCGCTGGCCTTGGACATGACGAAATGCATGGTAAGCGAGGGCAGCGGGAAGAGCGCGCGGATCTCGCCGAAGGCGGGGGTCTCCTTGCCCTCGAAGGCGCCCTTGCCATCACGGGCCGCCGCGACCAGCGCGGGCGGCGAGGTGAAGACGTAGTCGCCGCCGCGGGCGCGCACTTCCATCACGTTCTGCTGGCTGCCCTGGCTTTCCTCGACGGTGACGATCACGCCGCCATCGGTGCCCGCCTTCATCGCCTCGGCGATCTGCACGCTCATCTGGTAATAGGAGGAGCCCGACTTCGCCGCCTTCAGCGTGACCCGGGTTTCCGCCTGCGCCGGCACAGCTGCCAGCAATGCAAGCCCTGCCGCCAGTGCGGCCTTGCCAAGAAAGTTCATTTGTCCAGCTCCTCCAAAAGCTTCGCGTGACATAGACACCGCGTGTCCCGTCGGGTCAAGCAGATGCCTTGCGCGGGCTGCGCCCCCGTCCGGGCGCCCCCCAGCGCGAGGATGGCACAGCTCACGGGGCTCTTGCGAGGGGCTCCCGCCTCAGCGGATGCCGAAGGTAAAGCTCATCTCGGCACGGCGGGTCTCGCCCGGGCGCAGCACGGGACTCTGCGCGCCCCAGCTCTCGGGCATGTTGATCGCGTCGGGCCAGATCTGCGGCTCGAGGCAGATGGCGTCATGCTTGCGCGCGGCGTAGCCACCCTTGCCCGGCACCGAGCCGTCGAGGAAGTTGCTGGTATAGACCTGCAGCCCCGGCAGGTTGGTGGTCATCCGCATCAGCCGTCCGCTGGCGGCATCGTGCAGCTCGATCTCTCCGGGATCGAGGCAAAGGCAATGGTCATAGCCATCCAGGGCCCCCGAGCGCACCGCGGTCAGCGGCTGCCGCCCCTCGCGGAAGTCGAAGGGGCTGGCACCGACCGGTGCGACGCCGGAGGGGATGAGCGCCTCATCCACTGTCAGGTAGCGCGAGGCGGGCACCTTCAGCCGGTACTCGAGCGCCGAGCGCGGGCGGTCCGGCAGCGCCGAGAGCCCGGCCAGAGCGAAGAAGCTGTGGTTGGTCATCGAAACAATGGTCGGCGCCTCGGTCTCCGCCTCGTAGGTGATGCCGAGGCAGGGGCCGGCAGGCGTCTCGCGCAGCGTGTAGGTCGCGCGGGCTGTCAGCGTGCCGGGAAACCCCTGGTCCCCCGCCTGGCTCACCATCTCGAGCGTCACCGAACCGTCGCCCATCTCGGCCACTGCCCAGTTGCGCCGATCGAACCCGTCGGGCCCGCCGTGCAGCGTGGTCTCTCCCTCGTTCTGCGCCAGCTGGTAGCTGTGCCCGTCAAGTTCGAACCGGCCACCGGCGATGCGGTTCGCCACCCGTCCCACCGAGGCGCCGAAGAACATGCGGTTGTCGAGATAGCCCTGCAGGTCGTCGAACCCGAGGACGATGTCGTCCAGCCGGCCCTCGCGGTCGGGCACATGCAGCGATTTCAGCGTCGCGCCGTAGGTCAGCACCTCGGCACGCGCCGCGCCCGCGCGCAGCACAATGCGCTCGACCGGGGTACTCGAGCGGACGTGGCCGAAGGAATGGCGCTCAGGGATCGTCATGGAAGGCCTCGACACGGGTCTGGGCGCCCAGCAGGAAGGCATCGGCCACCAGCTGCAGCGGCGCGAGGTCGACATCGGACTGCCCCGCCGCGATCAACTCGGCGAACCGGGCGTAGAGACGTCGGTACTCGCGGTCCTCGGCCGAGATCCGCGCCTCGCCGCCGACGAAGAGCTTCGCCCCGCCCTCGCGCAGCAGCACGTCGGGGCCGTCGGTTTCCACGAGGATGTCCCAGGTCTGCGGGCCCGTCTGACGCCAGTCGAACTCGGCCGCGATTGGCGCGCCGGAGGCGGTTTCCATCTCGAGCTTCGCGGCGATGGGGGCCTGCTTGTTCTCGGGAACGTCGAGCTGCGCGGAAACGGGGTGCACCGGCTCGGGCAGAATGCGCGTGAGGATCGACAGCGCGTTGATGCCCGGATCGAACACGCCAAGCCCGCCCGGCTGCCAGATCCATTCCTGCCCCGGGTGCCAGTGGCGCACGTCTTCCTTCCAGGTGATCGTCGCCCGCTTGACCGTGGCCCCGGCCAGCAGATCCCGCGCGTCTTCGACCGCCGCCGCCTCGCGCGAGTGCCAGGTGGCAAAGAGCGTCACGCCCTTGTCGCGCGCGAGCCGGGCCAGCCCCTCGACCTCCGAGACGCTCGCGCCCGGCGGTTTTTCCAGCATCACGTGCTTGCCCGCATGGATCGCCGCCGCGGCCTGGGCGAAACGGCCCTGCGGCGGGGTACAGAGCGACACGGCCTGCAGTCCCGGCGCCTTGGCGATCATCTCTTCGATGTCGTGAAAAGAGGGCAGCGTGTCATGCCCGGCATGGCGACTGGCGATGGCGGCCAGCTTCAGCGTCGGCACATCCTCGAGCGAGGGCAGGTGCTGGTTGCGCGCAATGGTGCCGAGGCCGACAAGGCCAAGCTGGATCGGATCGCTCATCAGGCGTCTCCCGTGTCGAGGATGAAGGCGGGTTCCGCCCTGCCCTGCCCTGCGCCGAGCTCGGCAAAGACCGCGCCGGAGTGCGGCGCCTCTGCCAGCGCCTCGCGGCCGAGGCCCTGCGTCGCGCTGGTGCAGTAGAGCGTGGCGAAATCGGGCCCGCCGAAGGCCGGACAGGTGCTGTGCGGCGCGGCGAGCTCGTGGCGCGCGCCGAGCTTGCCATCCGGCGATATCTCGATCACCGCGCCCTCCCCCCAGAGCGCCAGCCAAAGATTACCGGCCGCATCGGTCACCGCGCCATCGGGCCTGAGCCCGGTATGGCTGAAGTCGACGAAGACCTCGGGCGCTTCGCTGGGCCAGCCCGCCTCGTCCAGCGCCACGCGGAAGAGCAGCTGCGCATGGGTGTCGGCGAAGTAGCCGCAGCCGCGCGCCGCATCGAAGCAGAGGGCGTTAGGGATCGAGATGCCGTCGGCAATCTTGCGCAGGGCTCCGCCATAGTGGCGGTAGATCGTCCCGGCGTGGGGTTCGGCCTGCTTGCCCATGGTGCCGATCCAAAAGCCGCCCCAGGGATCCGCCCGCCCGTCGTTCGAGCGGGTCACCTGGTTGTCCTTCTCGAGATCCGCGAGATGCCCGAAGACCCCGGTGGTCAGGTCATACGTCCAGAGCCCGGTCTCGGAGGCGATCAGAAGCCGGTCGCGGTCGATCCAGGCCGCCGCCGAGCACATCTCGGTAAGCGGCACGGCGCGGGTGTGCCCCGAGGCCGGGTGGTGCGACAGCAGGCGCCTGCCGATGATGTCGAACCAGAAAAGTTCCTCGCGCAGGGGATGCCAGAGCACCCCCTCGCCAAGCGCGCAAATCCGGGCGTCGAAGACCTCCATCAGTGGCTGTCCTTGCCCACGTCGTTGCCGCGGCAGCCCTTGAGGAAGTCGAGATCGGCACCGGTGTCGGCGCCCTCGACGTGGCTCTGGTGCAGCCAGGCGTAGCCGCTGCCCGGCAGGTCATGCGTCGGCTGCCATGCGGCAAGCCGCGCCTCCAGCTCCGCCTCCGGGATATCGAGGTGCAGCAGGCGGCTTTCGACGTCGAGCTCGATCATGTCGCCGTTCTTAACCACCGCCAGCGGCCCGCCCGCGGCCGCCTCGGGCGAGGTGTGCAGGATCACCGTGCCATAGGCGGTGCCCGACATGCGCGCATCCGAGATGCGGATCATGTCGGTGATGCCCTTCTTCAGAACCTTCGGCGGCAAGCCCATGTTGCCGACCTCGGCCATGCCCGGGTAGCCCTTTGGCCCGCAGTTCTTCAGCACCATGATGCAGGTCTCGTCGATGTCGAGCGCGTCATCATTGATCTTAGCCTTGTAGTCGTCGATGTCCTCGAAGACCACGGCGCGACCCTTGTGCTTGAGCAGATGCTCCGAGGCCGCCGAGGGCTTCAGCACCGCGCCCTTGGGCGCGAGGTTGCCGCGCAGCACGGCGATGCCGCCCTGCTGGGTCAGCGCCTTTTCGAGCGGCAGGATGACGTCCTCGTTGTGGTTCACCACGTCCTTGACCTCATCCCAGATGCTGAGCCCCGAGACCGTCAGCGCATCCTTGTGCAACTGGCCGCTTTCGCCGAGGCGCTTCAGCACCACCGGCAGGCCGCCCGCGTAGAAGAATTCCTCCATGAGGTATTTGCCCGAGGGCATCAGGTTGACGATGGTCGCCACGTCGCGGCCGCAGCGGTCCCAGTCGTCCAGCGTCAAGTCGATGCCGACCCGGCCCGCCAGCGCCAACATGTGAATCACCGCATTGGTCGATCCGCCGATCGCGCCATTGGTGCGGATGGCGTTCTCGAAGGCTTCCTTGGTCAGGATGTCCGACGGCTTCAGATCGTCCTTCACCATCTGCACGATGCGCCGGCCCGAAAGCTGCGCCATGACGCGGCGGCGGCTGTCCACCGCCGGGATCGCGGCGTTGCCCGAAAGCGCCATGCCGAGCGCCTCGGCCATCGACGCCATCGACGATGCCGTACCCATTGTGTTGCAGGTGCCCGAGGAGCGGGACATGGATTGCTCCGCCTCGAGGAACTCCTCCTGCGTCATCTCGCCGGCCTTCACCATCTCGGAGAATTTCCAAAGGTGCGTGCCGGAACCGACGCGCTCGCCCTGGAAATAGCCGTTCAGCATCGGCCCGCCGGTGACTACAATCGACGGCACGTCGCAGGAGGCGGCAGCCATCATCAGCGAGGGCGTGGTCTTGTCGCAGCCCACCATCAGCACCGCGCCGTCGATCGGCTGGCCGCGCAGCGTTTCCTCGATGGCCAGCGCAGCGAGGTTGCGGAACATCATCGCCGTCGGGCGGAAGGTGTTTTCCGACGCCGAGAAGACCGGCACCTCGACCGGGAAGCCGCCGGCCTCCCAGACGCCGGCCTTCACCTTCTCCGCCAGCTCGCGCAGGTGGCCGTTGCAGGGGGTGAGATCGGACCAAGTGTTGAGGATGCCGATGATCGGCCGCCCGTCGAACAGGTCGTGCGGGTAGCCCTGGTTCTTCAGCCAGCCGCGGTGATAGATCGTGTCGCGCGAGTTGCCCGAGTACCAATGGGTCGAGCGCAGCTTGCGCGGCCAGGGGGCGGGAGTGAAATCCTTGGCGGACATGGGTGCCTCCGGTGCGGCTTGTATTGGGGCTGAGCGCGCGGCTCAGCCCTGTTTGGATTTGTTGTAGACGTCGAAGATCACGGCGGCGAGCAGCACCAGGCCCTTGATCATCTGCTGGTAGTCGATGCCGATGCCCATGATCGACATGCCGTTGTTCATCACGCCCATGATAAAGGCGCCGACCACCGCGCCGACGATCTTGCCCGAGCCGCCCGCCATGGACGCGCCGCCGATGAAGACCGCCGCGATCACGTCGAGCTCCATGCCGAAACCGGCCTTGGGGGTCGCGGTGTTGAGCCGTGCGGCAAACACCAGGCCCGCCAGCGCCGCCAGCACGCCCATGTTGACGAAGGCGAGGAAGGTCAGCCGCTCGGTCTTGATGCCCGAGAGCTTGGCCGCCTTGCGGTTGCCGCCAAGCGCGTAGATGCGGCGGCCGATCACGGTTTTCTGGGTGATGAAGGCGTAGATGATGATCAGCACGCCCATGGTGACCAACACGTTGGGCAGGCCGCGGAAGGTGGCGATCTTGAAGGTCAGGAACAGCAGCGCGCCGCAGACGATGGCATTGCGCACCCAGAAGAAGTTCGCGGGCTCGCCCTCGATGCCATAGGCCTTGTCACGGGCACGTTCGCGCAGGCCGAGCCAGACGATGGCGACGGCGGCGATGATGCCAACGCCCATTGCGAGCAGGTTGAAGTTGCGCGATCCGGCGATCTCGGCCAATCCGGCGGTCATCTCGCGCGGGAAGAGGTCCGGCACGAAGCCGGTCGAGAGCATCTGGAAGCCCGGCGGGAACGGCCCCACCGACTGCCCCTGCAGCAGCCAGAGCGAGGCGCCGCGGAACACCAGCATCCCGGCCAGTGTCACGATGAAGGACGGAATCGACCAATAGGCCACCCAATAGCCCTGCGCCGCGCCGATGAGGCCGCCGACGACGAGACAGGCGAGGATGGTCAGCGGCACGGGCCAGCCCCAGTGCACGATCATCACCGCCGCCAGCGCGCCGATGAAGCCGAGCACCGATCCGACCGAGAGGTCGATGTTGCCCGAGACGATGACGATGAGCATCCCCAGCGCCATGATGATGACGTAGCTGTTCTGCAGGAACAGGTTGGTGATGTTCACCGGGCGCATCAGCGTGCCGCCGGTCACCGCCTGGAAGAACACCATGATGGCGATGAGCGCGAAAAGCAGGCCGTATTCACGCATGTGGTTGCGCAGGTAGTGCTTCAGGCCCTGGCCTTCGGACTGCCCTGCGGTTTCTGCCGTTTGAGTGGACATGTCCCCTCCCCTCTCACTCGCTGACGATGAGCGACATGATGCGCTCCTGGCTGGCTTCCTCGGCAGAGAGTTCCCCGACGAAAGCGCCTTCGTTCATGACATAGATACGGTCGCACATGCCCAAGAGTTCGGGCATCTCCGACGAGATCATCACCACGGCTTTGCCTTCGGCAGAGAGCTCGTTGATGATCGAATAGATTTCGTATTTCGCGCCGACGTCGATGCCGCGCGTGGGTTCGTCGAGGATCAGCACCTCGGGCTCGGTGAACAGCCACTTGGCCAGCACCACCTTCTGCTGGTTGCCGCCCGACAGGTTACCGACTTTCTGCATGACCGTCGGTGTGCGCGTGGCCAGCGCCTTGCGGTAGCGCTCTGCCACTTCGGTTTCCTCGGCCTCGTTCAGCACGCCCTTCTCGGACACGCCGTTCAGGTTGGACAGCGTGGTGTTGAAGCGGATGCTCTCATCGAGGATCAGTCCCAGCGACTTGCGGTCCTCGGTGACGTAGGCGAGCCCGTTCTCGATGGCCCGGTCCACCTTCGACACGTCGATCGGCTTGCCGTGCAGCGAGACTTCGCCCGAGATGTTCCGCCCCCAGCTCTGGCCAAAGATCGACATGGCAAGCTCGGTGCGGCCCGACCCCATGACGCCGGCGATGCCGACGACCTCGCCGGCCCGGACGTTGAAGTTGATGTTCTTGATGACCTGCCGTTCGGCGTGCTCGGGGTGCCAGACGTTCCAGTCTTTCACCGCCATCACTACCTCACCGGCGCGCCGGGTGCGGTCCGGGTAGCGCTGCGACATGTCGCGGCCCACCATGTCGCGGACGATGCGGTCTTCCGAGAGCCCTTGCGAGGCGTCGAGCTCCGAGACCGCCATGCCGTCTCGGATCACGGTCACCGTGTCGGCGACGTAGCGCACCTCGTTGAGCTTGTGGGAAATGATGATGCAGGTCACGCCCTGCGCCTTCAGCTCGAGCATGAGGTCGAGCAGCTTGCGGCTGTCGTTCTCCTGCAGCGCCGCCGTCGGCTCGTCGAGGATCAGCAGCTTCACGTCCTTGCTGAGCGCCTTGGCGATCTCGACCAGCTGCTGCTTGCCCACCCCGATGCTGTCGACCAGCGTGCCCGGCGCGTCGCGCAGCCCGACCTTGGCCAGCAGCTCCTCGGTGCGGCGGAAGGTTTCCTGCCACTGGATCACGCCACCGGTCTGCCGCTCGTTGCCGAGAAAGATGTTCTCGGCGATCGAGAGTTGCGGCACCAGCGCGAGTTCCTGGTGAATGATGACGATGCCCTTGTCCTCGCTGTCGCGCAGCGTCTTGAACTCGGCGAGCCCGCCATCGTAGTGGATTTCCCCGTCGTAGCTGCCCACGGGATAGACCCCGGAGAGCACCTTCATCAGGGTCGACTTGCCGGCACCGTTCTCGCCGCAGATCGCGTGGATCTCGCCTTCGCGGACCTGAAGGTTCACCTGGTCGAGCGCTTTCACACCAGGGAATTCCTTGGTGATACCGCGCATCTCGAGCAGAAGAGTCATGACCCGTACCTGCCTTGTATGAAGTGAAGGTCGGGGAAGGCCCAAAGGCCTCCCCCTGTTCGGCGCCCCGGGAGCAAATGGGGCGCTCGGGAGGAGTGCTTACTTGATCTGGTCTTCGGTGTAGTAACCAGAGCCGACCAGGACCTCTTCCCAGTTCGAGGCGTCCACCGGAACCGGCTCGAGCAGGTAGGACGGGACGACCTTCACGCCGTTGTCATAGGTCTCGGTGTCGTTGATCTCGGGCTCGGAGCCTTCCATCACCGCGTTGACCATGCCGACGGTGACGCGCGCCAGCTCTCGGGTGTCCTTGAAGATGGTCGAGTACTGCTCGCCGGCGAGGATCGATTTCACCGACTGCACTTCGGCGTCCTGTCCGGTGACGATCGGCATCTTCAGATCGCCCGAGCCGTAGCCGACGCCCTTGAGCGACGAGAGGATGCCGATGGACAGGCCATCGTAGGGAGCGAGCACGCCGTGCACGTCCTTGTCGGTGTAGTTGGCCGACAGGATGTTATCCATGCGCGCCTGCGCCACCGCGCCGTCCCAGCGCAGCGTGCCGACCTTGTCCATGCCCATCTGGCCGGACTGCACGACGATGTCGCCGCTGTCGATCATCGGCTGCAGCACCGACATGGCGCCGTCGTAGAAGAAGTAAGCGTTGTTGTCGTCCGGCGAGCCGCCGAAGAGTTCCACGTTCCACGGCTTGCTGTCGGGGAAGCGCTCTTCGAGCCCCTCAACCAGCGAAGTTGCCTGCTGCACGCCGACCTTGAAGTTGTCGAAGGTGGCATAATAGTCGACGTCGCCGCTGTCACGGATGAGGCGGTCATAGGCCACGATACGCACGCCCGAGGCGGCGGCATTGGCCAGCGCGTTCGACAGGGTGGTGCCGTCGATGGCGGCGATCACCAGCACGTCTACGCCCTTGGTCACCATGTTCTCGATCTGCGCGAGCTGGTTGGGGATGTCATCCTCTGCGTACTGCAGGTCGGTCTCGTAGCCGGCTTCTTCCAGCTGCTTGACCATGTTGTTGCCGTCGTCGATCCAGCGCGCCGAGCTCTTGGTCGGCATGGCGATGCCCACGGTGCCCTTGTCCTGGGCGAAGGCGGCGCTGGAAAGCGCAACGAGGCTTACCGCGAGCGCACCCGCGAGTTTCGTCAGTTTCATCGGTATCCTCCCGTTGAGGGGGCGTCTCCCGCACCCCGCTGTTCCCCTGTGGGGACGCCAAAAGTCCTACTTAATGGTGACATACCGAACAAATACCATTATCCGTCATCTGCATAACTGGATCGGTATGTGTTATGTCCGAGCTGCTGAGAAACCTGCGCCCCGCGCAAATCCGCCTGATCGCCGCGATTGCCGAACACGGGCAGCTGCAGGTTGCCGCCACCGCCTGCCGGATGACCCAGCCCGGCGCCTCGCGGATGCTGGCGGAACTGGAGCGTGCCATCGGTGCCCGGCTGTTCCAGCGCACCCCCAAGGGAATGGAGCCCACACCCACCGGCGCGCTCCTCGCCCAGCATGCGCGGCGCATCGAGCATGACCTGCGCCGCATGGCCGAGGATTTCGACGATCTGCATTCCGGCCTCGGCGGCGCGGTGCGGGTTGGCGCGGTGACAGGCCCGGCGCTCGGTCAGCTGGTGCCGCAGGTGCAGCGCCTCAAGGCCCTGTCGAGCTCGGTGGATGTCTCTATCGAGGTCGCCCCCTCGGTGGCGCTGGTGCAGGCGCTTGAGCGCGGCGAGCTCGATTTCGCCCTCGCTCGCCTGCCACCACAGGTCAACGAGCGAGAGTTCATCCTTGAACCGGCTCGGGACGAGATCGTGCAACTCTTGGTACGCGAGGGACACCCGATGCTCGGGCGCAGCCCAGTGGCCATCGCCGACCTGCACGGCACCCGCTGGATCCTGCAGCAGCGCGGCGCGCCGATCCGCGCGGCGATCGAGACCGCCTTTCACGACGAGGGAATGACCGCCCCGCCGGACGTGATCACCACCTCTTCGCTGCTGGCGATCATCGCGCTGCTCAAGGACTCCGATGCCGTCGCCCCGATGTCGCAGGAGGTGATCGACCTGATGCTGGAGCCGCCGGTCTCGGCCGAACTGCGGCGACTGCAGCTGAACCGGCTGGTGACGGTGGAACCCTACCTGATCATCCAGGCGCGCGGACGGCACATCTCGAAGGCCGCGGAGCGGTTGCTCGGCATGGTGCAGGAGAGCATTCGGAGTTTCTGAGGCTGGTCCCGGTTCCGGGAAAATTTCCCGGGCATGTTTCAGCTTGCCCGGCGCACGTCGCCGGAGGGCGCGTCCATCACCACCTTCTCCATGCAGGCGCGCGCCCGGTCGGGCGCCCCGGCGCGGATCGCATCGACGATGGCGCGGTGCTTGTCGACGCTGCGCGCAAGGTCGCAGGGATCGCGCGCTTCCTCGGCCTCGGCGATGAGCTGCGAGTAAAGCGCCGCCTGTACCAGATCCCCCAGCGATTGCAGGAAGCGGTTGTCGGAGAGATGCAGGATGAGCTTGTGGAATTCGAGGTCGGCCATGGCAAAGGCGGTGCGGCTCGGGGCCTGTGCCAGCGCCTCGCAGCTCGCCTCGAGACGCGCATGTTCTGCCGGTCCCGCCCGCTCGGCCACAAGCGCCGCCGCCGAGGGCTCGATGATCAGCCGGATCTCGTTGAGGTCGGCCACGAAGCGCCCCGGCGTCTTCTGCTCGGAATGCCAGCGCAGCACGTCCGGATCGAACATGTTCCATTCGGACGAGGGCTGCACCCGCGTGCCGACTTTCGCCTTCGAGGCCAGCATGCCCTTCGCGATCAGCGTCTTCTTGGCCTCGCGGATGACCGTGCGCGAGACGCCGAACATCTCTTCGAGATCCGGGTCGAGCGGGATCATCGCCCGCTCGGGGTATTCCCCCGCGACGATGGCCAGCCCCAGCTGGTCCACCACGTGGGTGGTATGGCTCTGGGCGCGGTCCGAGAACCCGCCGCCCGCCGTCAATGTCATGATCGCGCGTCTGATGCGGTCAGATGCCTTATGCGCGCCGTCGTTGCCCAACCCAAACCCTTTTGCAGCATGATGAAGGCGAAGAGCAGGCCCCCGATCACGATCTTCGTCCACCAGCTCGAAAGCGTGCCGTCAAAGACGATGTACGTCTGTATCAGCCCCATGATCAGAATGCCAAAGAAAGTGCCCGCGACAAATCCGCTGCCACCGCTCAGCAGCGTGCCCCCGATGACCACCGCGGCGATGGCGTCGAGCTCGACGCCGACGGTCGCCAGCGAATAGCCTGCAGAGGTGTAGAGCGTGTAGACGATCCCCGCGAGCCCGGCCAGACCGCCCGAGACGGCGTAGATGCCGATGGTGGTCCGCGCGCGGGGCACGCCCATGAGCTGCGCCGTCTGCGCCGAGCCGCCGATGGCATAGACGTTCTGGCCAAACCTTGTCCGGTGCAGCACGATCATCGCCGCCAGATAGGTCAGCAGCATGAGCCCGCCGGTCAGCCGGAAGCGGCCGCCGCCCGCTGCCTTCCAGTAGAGCGACTGCAGCCAGTCGTAAAACTCGTGGGTGATCGGCACCGACTCGGTCGACAGCACGTAGGCCAGCCCGCGCATCAGGAACATGCCCGCCAGCGTGACGATGAAGGGCGGCATCTCGAGATAATGGATGATCCCGCCCATGGCCGCGCCGAAGCCGGTGGTGATCAGCAGCACCAGCGCGAAGGCGACCAGCGGGTGGATCGAGGTGTCGCGCAGGATCACCGCAAGGAAGACTCCGGTGAAGGCAATCACCGAGCCGACCGAGAGGTCGATCCCGCCCGAGAGGATCACAAAGGTCATGCCGACCGCGGTGATGCCGAGGAAGGCGTTGTCGGTCAGCAGGTTGGCGACCACCCGCGTCGAGGCCATCGCCGGGTACTGCGCGGCGCAGAGCACGAAGGCCAGCACGAAGGTCGCGAGCGTGATGTAGAGCGGAAGCTTGGTGGACTGGCTCATGACTGGCCCTCCTCCTGGGGGGTCCGGGGCGCGGGCTTGGGCCGCTCCCGCAGCACCGGCCCGGTCGAAGCGCGCAGCAGATAGAGGCTGTGGCGGACCCGCGGGCTCTGGATGACGAGGATGGCGATGATGATCAGCGCCTTGATGACGAGGTTGAATTCGACCGGCATGCCCGAGAGCAGGATCAGCGAGTTCACCCCTTGGATGATCAGCGCACCGAGCAATGATGCGGTGATCGAGAAGCGCCCGCCGAGCAGCGAGTTCCCCCCGATCACCACGGCGAGGATCGCGTCAAGCTCCATCCAGAGCCCGGCGTTGTTGGCATCCGCGCCCTTGATGTCTGCGGCGACGATGACACCGGCGAGGGCGGCGCAAAGGCCGGAGACAAGGTAAACCGCGATCAGCAGCACCCGGGCGTTGATCCCGGCGAGGCGCGAGGAGGTCTCGTTGATCCCCACCGCCTCGATCAGCAGGCCGAGCGCGGTGCGGCGGATCACCAGACCGACCGCGCAGGCCACGGCGATCCACAGCCAGATCGGTGTCGGCACGGCGGCGATGGTGCCCGCGCCGAGCCGGATCAGCCCGGGGTCGTTGAAGGTGAGGATCGCGCCCTCGGTCAGAAGTTGCGCGATGCCGCGCCCGGCGACCATCAGCACCAGCGTGGCAACGATGGGCTGAATGCGGAAGATCGCCACCAGAAGTCCGTTCCAGAGCCCGCAGGCCGCGCCCGCCGTCAGCGCCAGCAGCACCGCCAGCGTCCAATGCGCGCCGCCCACCACGGCGGAGGCTGCGACAGCCCCGGCGATGGCCATCACGGCCCCGACCGACAGATCGATCCCGCGCGTGGCGATGACCAGCGTCATGCCGGTTGCCAGCAGCGCCGTCGGCGCGCCGCGGTTGAGAACGTCGATAAGGTTGCCGAAGAGCCGCCCGTGCTGGAACTCGATGTTGAAGAACCCCGGGAAGACCAGGAAGTTGGCCGCCAGCACCAGAGCGAGGATGATGATCTGCGGCATGACCCGTTTCAGCGTGGATTTGATCATGCCGCGTCCTCCGCCGCGATGGCCTCGACGATGGATTTGGTCGAGATCTCCTGGCCCGTGAGTTCCCCCACCTGCCGCCGGTCGCGCAGCACGACGATGCGCGAAGAATAAGCCACCAACTCCTCCATTTCCGACGAGGCGACGATCAGCGCCATGCCCTTCTCGCGCAGGTCCTCGATGAGGGCGATGATCTCGGCGTGCGCACCGACATCGATGCCGCGTGTGGGCTCGTCGAGGATCAGTAGCTCGGGCTCGGTCGCCAGCCAGCGCGCAAGAAGCGCCTTTTGCTGGTTGCCGCCCGACAGCAGCCGGATCGGCATGTCGAGCGAGGCAAGGCGGATATCCAGCGCCTTCACGTAGTGCTGGGCGATCTCCTCGGCCTTGGCGCGGGGAATGGGACGGTGCCAACCCTGCCGGGCCTGCAACGACAGGATGATGTTCTCGCGCACCGACAGATCGCCGACGATGCCGTCGGTCTTGCGGTCCTCGGGGCAGAGCGCGAAGCGGTGACGGATCGCCTCGCGCGGGTTGGTGATGCGCAGCGGCTGGCCGCGCAGCTCGGCCTTGCCCTGATCCGCCGCGACCACTCCGAAGACCACGTTTGCGGTCTCGCTCCGGCCCGAACCGAGCAACCCGGCAAGGCCGACAACCTCGCCCTCGCGGATCTCCATGTCGAACGGCTCGATGCTGCCGCGCTTGCCGTATCCCTTGAGCGAGAGCAGCACGTCGCCCGGCTCGGAATGGGCGCGATGATGGGTCGCCGCCTCGAGCTGGCGGCCGAGCATCAGGGTGACGATCTCGGTCTGGCTCACCTCGGCGAGCCGCCGCGTGCCCACGACACGGCCGTTGCGCAAGATCGTGGCGCGGTCCGAGATGGCGAAAACCTGGTCAAGAAAATGGGTGATGAAGACAATGGCGAGCCCCCTGCCCTTCAGCCTCTCGATCACGGAGAAGAGCAACTGCACCTCGTCGTGGTCGAGGCTGGCCGTCGGCTCGTCGAGGATCAGCACCTTGCCGGAAAGCTCGACGGCCCGGGCGATGGCGACGATCTGCTGGATGGCGATGGAATAGCTGTCGAGCAGTCGGCTTGGGTCGATGTCGAGCCCGTAGTCGCGCAGGATCTCGCGTGACTCGTCCCGCATCCTGCGGTGATCGACCATGCCCCAGCGCATCGGCTGCCGGCCAAGAAAGAGGTTCTCGGCGACCGTCAGGTTGGGCAGCAGGTTCACCTCCTGATACACTGTTCCGATGCCGAGCGCCTGGCTGTCCAGAGGATCGCGCGGATCGATCTCGGCCCCGGAAAGCTCGATGGTGCCGCCGTCACGGGTGTAGGCACCGGTGAGGCACTTGATCAGCGTCGATTTCCCCGCGCCGTTCTCGCCCAGAAGCGCGTGCACCTCGCCGGGATAGAGCGCCAGCTCGACGTCATCGAGCGCGATGGCGCCCGGAAAGAATTTGCTGATGCCGCGCGCATGCAGCACCGGTTCTGGCATGGCCATCCCGAAGTCCCCTCCCCTAGACAGGGTTGTGCGCCTCCCGGACCCCCTCCGGAAGGCGCGTTCGGCAGGGGTCCTGCCCCCGCCGCGCAGCGTCAGTATCCGAGATTCTTCTTGCTCTCGTAAATGGCCGCATTGTCGTCGTCGCTCGTGTAGAGCTTGGACTCGGTCTGGATCCACTTCGGCGGCATGGTGCCGTCCTTCCAGTAGGCTTCCAACACGTCGAAGGCCGGGCCTGCCATGTTCGGCGTCAGCTCGACCGTCGCATTGGCCTCGCCGGCCTGCATGGCAAGGTGGATGTCCGGCACCGAGTCGATCGACACGATCTTGATGTCCTCGCCCGGCTTCAGCCCGGCTTCCTTGATCGCCTGGATGGCGCCCACCGCCATGTCGTCGTTATGCGCATAGAGCGCGCAGATGTTCTCGCCGCCCTCGGACTTGAGGAAGCTCTCCATGACCACCTTGCCCTGCGCGCGGGTGAAATCGCCGGTCTGGCTGCGGGTGATCTTGAGATTGGGCGCATCGGCGATGGCCTCTTCGAAGCCCTTCTTGCGCGAGATCGCGGGCGACGAGCCTGTGGTGCCCTGAAGCTCCACGATCGGGCATTCCTCACCGGCGACGGCGTCCTTGAGCCAATTGCCGGCCACCATGCCCTCGTGCACCTGGTCCGAGGTCACAGCGGTCATGTAGAGATCTTCCGGCGCATCGATGTTGCGGTCGAGAAGGATCACCGGGATATCGGCGTCCTTGGCCTCTTCGAGCACGTCCTCCCAGCCGGTGGCGACCACGGGCGCGAGCAGGATCGCGTCGACCCCCTGCGCGACGAAGCCGCGGATCGCCTTGATCTGGTTCTCCTGCTTCTGCTGCGCGTCGGCGAATTTCAGGTCGTACCCACGCTCCTCGGCCTGTTGCTTGGTGACCGTGGTCTCGGCGGCGCGCCAGCCGGATTCGGATCCGATCTGCGAAAAGCCGATGGTTTCGCCCTCGGCCATGGCGGCGGCGGGCACAAGGATAGCGGCGCTTGCGAGCAAGCTCTTAAGAATGTTCATGATGTCCTCCCATGGACCTCTCCTCAGGTCCTTGGAATATTAAGTATTACTTTATTACTATTGTAAAGCGCCCTGTGTGGGTGACCGAAAGGAGCTTTATTTATCAGTGGGTTGAGAAGATGCCGCAGGGGCATCTTGGATGCGGGGGCGCGACTCGGGGAAGACCGGACGCGCGCGACGGGCGCCGAGAGAAGCGAGGCCCCACCCCCGAGACACCTGGCCCTGGAAGACAGCGCCTCGACACGCCTTGAGGTCAGCCGGTGATCTCGATGCGGCGCAGGCCGTGAAACTCCTGCGCGGCCATGCCCTGCAGCGGGCGCAGGTGGTGGGTGAGCACGTATTGCGCCGCAAAGGCCGAGGGCGCCTTGAGCATCAGCAGCCCCTGCTCGAACTCGTCGAAGACGAGCCCCGAGAACCAGCTGCGGTGCAACCCGGGATCGCTCTGCGCCAGCCGTGCCAGCGTGCGCGACCAGGGGCCGCTGTCGGCGCTCGGCGCAGGGGTTTCCGCCGCACGGGCACCGAAATCGACGCGGACAACCTTTTCCCCAGTGGCGGCAGGCTCGGGGTGCTGGACCTCCATGCGGGCAGAGAAATCGGGGCCGACGTTCTCCCAATGCGGCGCCGAAAGCCGGTAGACCTCGGAATAATTGAGCCGGTAGGCCGCCACCCTGCCCCGCACGCCGGGCCTGAGCTGGAGCAGGATTTCGGTTTTTGTCAGGCGTTTGATCTCACGTTTCACCGTCCGCTCATCGACCGACCAGAGCCGCGCCATCTCGCGCTGGCCGACTGTCAGCTCGTCGTTTCGCCAGTTGTAGCGCGCCGTGACAAGCGCCACGAGGCGCAGCATCGAGGTCTGGAATCCCGGTGATCCGTTCAGCCCGGCAAGGGCCAAGGCCGTCAACAGGTCATATTTCTGGGATCCTGCCTGAGGTCCCGTAAATCGTTTGAAGTCCATGTTCGTCTGCTCTGCCGCCGCTTCGGGTCCGGCTTCATTGGCCGATTCCCCATTGGCTTCGAGACTGCTCGATTTTCCCGTCGTTTGTCAATGTGGACAAAAAAGCGGGACCGGAACCCTTATCCAAATTTATTTGGAAAAAATCGGTTTATTGGTAATGGGTGACAGGCATGGTGACACCATTATGGGGGGGGATTGTCACCTTATCCACCATTTTGGCCCCAGAGCTGTCACCGAGTCCACGCCTTGGACGGTGCAGAAATCCCGTAATCCTGAAAATCTTCGCCAAAATACGAGAAATGCGAACTCTGGGTTTTGCCCTTTCCGCAAT
This sequence comes from Salipiger sp. PrR007, assembly GCF_010499845.1. Taxonomy (NCBI): domain Bacteria; kingdom Pseudomonadati; phylum Pseudomonadota; class Alphaproteobacteria; order Rhodobacterales; family Roseobacteraceae; genus Salipiger; species Salipiger sp. PrR007. The sequence goes on from NZ_JAAGOZ010000013.1 coordinate 66,671, forward strand.
TCGCGTTATTGAAGGGACAGTATCAGAAAACACGAGCAGGCTCATGAGAGATCATTCCGACCTTCAATCCATGAACGAACGCAGCCTTGCGCAGCAGGCTGCGGTGCGCCGCGCGACCTTCTCCCCGGCCGAGGAGAAGATCCTGCGCCCCTTCTCCATCTGGGAGATCAGCCACTTCATGTTCGATGTGCCCGCGGACACGCTGCGCAAGAAGCTGGCCGACGACCCCTCGTTGCCGCAGGGCACCGTAGAAGAGGACGGGCGCCAGCGCTGGTTCTCGCTGCAGGAGATCAACGAGCTGCGCCGGCGCCTGCGCTTCCGGGGCAAGCCGCTCCTGCCCCACCGCCCCGGCGGCCGGGCGATGCGCGTTGCGGTCTCCAACTTCAAGGGCGGCGTCGGCAAGACCGTTGTGGCCCAGCACCTGGCCAACGCAGCGGCGCTCGACGGCTACCGCGTGCTGGTGATCGACTTCGACCCGCAGGCCACGATGACCCACTCCATGGGGCTCACCGAGGTCAAGGAATGGAACACGGTCTGGGGCATCATGTGCCGCGACCTCTGCCGCGAGGCAGACCGTATCGCCGCGGCCTATGACGATCCGGCCGACTGCCCCTACCCCACCGCCGACGAGCTGCCCGAGGACGTGCAGTCGATCGGCGCGCAGCGCATCCAGGACTTCATCCAGAAGACCGCCTGGCCGACCATCGACATCATCCCTTCCTGTGCCAACGCCGCCTTCGTCGAGTTCGCATCGGCGCAGTACCGCGCCATGCACAAGGCCTGGAGCTTCTTCGGCTGCGTGTCGCGCTACCTCGACGAGCTGCCCGAGGATCAATACGACCTCATCATCTTCGACTGCCCGCCGGCCATCGGCTACCAGTCGCTGAACGCAGCCTTCGCCGCCGACATCCTCTATATCCCGTCGGGCCCCGGCTACTGGGAATATGACTCGACCACCAGCTTCCTCGGCCAGCTCGGCGACGCGCTCGAGGATATTTCGGACGGCTTCGCCAAGGTCGCCGAGGATGCCGGCATCCGTCTGCCCAAGCGCTTCGACGACGTGCGCCTCCTGATGACCCGCTTCGAGCAGTCCAACCCGCTTCACGTCGCGATGATGGATGCCTTCCGCAACGTGTTCGGCGCCGACGTCTGCAAGCACGCCATCGAGATGACCCGCGCGGTCGAACAGTCCGGCCGCTTCCAGCAGTCGGTCTACGAGCAGGACTATCGGCAAATGACCCGCGAGACCTGGAAGCGGGCGCGCCAGAGCTTCGACTCGGCCTACGACGAATTCAAGGAAGTGGTGCTGCGCGCCTGGGAAGCGAAGAACGCCAAGGAAGAGGTTGAAGCATGAGCAGCAAGAACAAGTTCGGCTTCGGCCCGATCGAGACCGCAGAGGTCAAGCCGCGCCGCCGCGACGTGGGCCCGATGGGGGCCGCGGTGCGTGAGGCGGCCAGCAGCATGACCGAGAGCACCGAGAACCTCGTGGAGCAGCGGCGCCAGAACGCGACCGATGCCAAGGCTTTCCGCCTTGCGCAGGAAGAAGGCCGCGTGCTGGTCGCGATCCCGCTCGAAGACATCCGCACCGACGATCTTCCGCGCGACCGCCTCGACCTCACCGGCGTGGCGACCTCGGACGAGATGGAGGAACTCAAGGCCTCGATCCGCGAGCGCGGCCAGAAGGAGCCGATTGAGGTCTACCGCACCGAGAACGGCTACCAGCTGAAAAAGGGGTGGCGCCGGATCACCGCTCTGGAACAGCTTCTCACAGAGACCGGCGACGCCCGTTTCGCCAAGGCGGTCGCGCGCGTGGCGGAAGAGGCGGGCACGCGGATCGATCTCTACATCGACATGGTCGAGGAGAACGTGATCCGCGAGGACCTGAGCTTTGCCGAGATGGCGCAGGTCGCGATCACCGCAGCGCAGGATTCCGGCCTCGACGGCATGGGCGCCGAGGAACTCGTCGGGCGCATCTACGCTTCGCTGCACAAGATGAAGCGCTCCTATATCCGAAGCTTTGTCTATCTGCTCGAGCAGCTCGACGAGGCACTGCCGTATCCCAAGTCGGTCTCGCGGAACCTCGGCGTCGACGTGGCGCGCAAATTGCAGGCGGCGCCGGAGCGGGTAGGGGCGCTGCGCAGCGTTTTGTCCACCGTGAGTTCGGCCGAAGAACAGGCAGAGATCCTGAAGAAGTTCGTGCAAAGCGCCGAGCGGGCCGAGGCGAAGTCCCAGGACACGCCGCGGCAGCGCAGCGTGAAGTACGAATTCCATGTCGGGCTGTCGAAAGTCACCGCGCGAAAGGGCGAGTGCCGCATCCTGTCGGAGATCGATTTCTCCTCCGTGGACCGCAAGCGGTTGCAGCGCGCAGTCGAGGCATTCGAGGCGGCACTGCGCGACGGGTAACCCATGGGTTACGGGGTTGGGAGTGGTAACCCGACCCGAAAACAAAGGGGATGAGAGGCCGGTAACCCATGGGTTACCGGCCTTTTGCTTGGGAGGGTCCACGTCAGCATTGGCGGCCATCTCGGGGCGATGACGCGCGCTTCTGGTGCTCCCGTGTGGCGTGAGATGCCACTGCCCAAATCAAAGGTATGTTCGGCACGATCCACCGGGAGGCGCTCCCCGGACGAGTGCAGAGCGACTCTGGGTAACCCATGGGTTACCCAGAGTCGTTCTGCCAAGACCGCGCAAGTGCCGCAGCATCGGCCGGGCCTTCGTCGCAGGATGCGCAATTTCAGCGTGACTTGGTGGGAATCAGCGCAGACGCCGGGGCAGGGGACCAGCGGGTTTCACCAAGCTGAACGCGTTGCGGTGTCCATGCCAGAGCCACGCGACGCGGATTCAGAAAGCTGATGATCGGGTGCGTGCCAAAATCCGGATTTTTGAGGGTGATTCGGCCGGATTTGCCTCCGAATCAGGGGTTTAGGCGCGAAAATCTGGCGCGACTCTGCTCTAACTGCATGACTCAGAACGAAAAATCCCGACAGATTTCGCTGCCGGGACGGGAAATTTGCTTCAGAAGCGGGGTTTTTCCGGATCAGACGATCCCGCCCCCCGCACCACAGACTTCGGGCCGCTCCGCGGAGACCCTCGCGCGGTAGTTCGACGCCCGGTAGGTCGCAACGGGATCGATTGCCCCGCCGGCCTCGAGGCGGGCCATGCCGAGGATCGGCTCCACGTCGACCCGGTAGGCGGCCTTCAGCGTCGCGGCGGCCATCAGCGCGTCATTCTCTTCCTGGAAGCCTTTCAGAGCGGCGCGGTCCACCAGCAACGCCTGCGCATAGGCGCGGCGGACCTCGTTGGCCGAGGAGACAAGGCTCTCTATCGGGTCGGTGACGTTGTGCGACTGGTCGAGCATATGGGCGGGCGCAAAGCCCTCCTTGCCCTCGGCCGCGACCAACTCGTTGAACACGAGGAACAGCCGGAACGGGTCGATGCTCCCGGTGTCGAGATCGTCGTCGCCATACTTGCTGTCATTGAAGTGGAAGCCGCCAAGTTTGCCGAACTGGATCAGCCGGGCGACGATCATCTCGATATTGGTGTTCGGCGCATGGTGGCCAAGATCGACAAGGCAGAAGGCGCGCTCACCGAGTTCCCTGGCGATGAGATAGTTCGTGCCCCAGTCCTGCACGACGGTGGAATAGAAGGCGGGTTCGAACATCTTGTGCTCGGAAAACAGCCGCCAGTCCTCGGGCAGACCCTTGTAGATCTCCTGCATCGCCGAGAGATAGCGCTCGAACTGGGCCGTCAGATCGGTCTGACCAGGGAAGTTCGACCCATCACCGATCCAGACCGTCAGAGCCTTTGACCCCAGTTTCGAGCCGATTTCGATGCATTCGAGATTGTGTTCGATGGCCTGTGCCCGCACCGCGGCGTCGGTGTGCGACAAAGAGCCGAACTTATAGCTGAGGTTTTGGCCAGGCTGGTCCTGGAAGGTGTTGGAGTTCATGGCATCGAACCCCAAGCCCAGCGAGGCGGCCTTTTCAAGCAGCGCATCAGGGTCCTGCTTGTCCCAGGGGATGTGCAACGAGACGGTGGGCGTGGCCGCGGTCAGCTGGTGGATCACGCCGCAGTCGTCGAGCTTGTCGAAGATGTCGCGCGGCTCGCCGCCACCGGGGAACCGGGCAAAGCGCGTCCCTCCGGTGCCCACGCCCCAACTCGGCACGGCCACGCCATAGGCGGCGACTTTGCGCGTGATAGTGTCGATATCGACGCCGCGGCGGGCGAGCTGCGCGCCCAGGGCCTCATAGTCGTAGGTGAGCGCCTCGGCGCGCTCCGCGTTCTGCGCGGCGATGAGATCGTTGTCGATCATGAAATCCTCCCGTGCCGCCTCTCCCGGGCGGCGTGAAAAAGGCGGCGCGGGATCCCCGTGCCGCCGAATTAGAGACTTATCGCGTGAAGGCTTCCTTGTTGCCCGCATCGACGTTGAGGATATTGCCTGTCGACTTGGCCGAAAGGTCCGAGGCCAGGAAATAAGCGGCTTCGGCAATGTCCTCGGGCAGCACAGACCGCTTCAGCATCGAGCGGTTGCGGTACATTTCCTCGAGGCCCGCCTTGTCGGTGTCGTAGGTCGAGGCGCGCTGGTCGAGCCATTCTCCCTCCCAGATGCGCGAGCCGCGCAGCACCGCGTCGGGGTTCACCACGTTCACCCGGATGCCGAGCTCGGCGCCTTCCAGCGCAAGGCAGCGCGCCAGGTGCAGCTCCGACGCCTTGGCGGTGCAATAGGCCGAGGCATTGGGCGAGGCCGCGAGGCCGTTCTTCGACCCTATAAAGACGATGGAGCCACCCAGACCCTGCTTGCGCAGCAGCCCGAATGCCTCGCGCGAGACAAGGAAGTAGCCGGTTGAGAGGATGTCCATGTTGCGGCTCCAGAGCGCCAGAGTGGTCTCTTCGACGGGCGCTGAGGAGGCGATCCCCGCGTTCGAGACAAGAACATCGACTCCGCCGAACTCTACGGCAGTCTCTGAATAGGCTCTGGCAACCGCGTCCTCTTGCGTCACGTCGACCGCCACCGCGCGCACGACATCGCTGGAATAGACACTGGAAAGTCGCTTCTGCACATTTTCCGCTGCCGCAAGGTCGATATCGGCCAGCACCACGCAGGCGCCCTCGCGCAGCAGTCGCTCTGCGGTGGCGGCGCCGATGCCACCGCCGCCGCCCGTAACCAGCGCCACGCGACCGGCCAGCGACTTCGGTTTCGGCATGCGCTGCAGCTTCGCTTCTTCCAGCAGCCAGTACTCGATGTCGAAGGCTTCCTGCTCGGGCAGGCCCTGATAGGCACTGACCGCCGAGGCGCCGCGCATCACGTTGATGGCGTTCACGTAGAACTCGCCCGAGATGCGGGCCGTCGCCTTGTCCTTGGCAAAAGTGATCATGCCGACGCCGGGAACGAGATAAACCACCGCGTTAGGGTCGCGCAGGGCAGGGGAGCCAGGTCGCTTGCAGCGGGCGTAATAGGCGGCGTAGCTGTCGCGGTAGGCTTCGACCTGGGCGGGGAGGCCGGCCAGTACGGAGTCCAGATCCGCTTTGTCAGGGTCGAAATCCACCACCAGCGGCGCGATCTTGGTGCGCAGGAAGTGATCCGGGCAGGAGGTGCCCATCGGGGCCAGCGTCTCGAGCGCGTTCGAGTTGACGAAGTCCAGCACCGCCTCCTGGTCGTCGAAATGGCCGACCATGTGCTGGTTGCCCGACACCAAGCCGCGGATCGCCGGCATCAGCGCCGCCGCCACCTCGCGCCGCGCCTCGGGGGCAAGGCTCTGCAGCTTGGCGCCGCCGAAGGCGGGCACGCCCTCGGTCTTCGCGTCAAGCCAGGCGATGGCCTCGTTGATGATGTCTATGGTGGTGGCGTAGCAGCTCTCGGCGGTGTCGCCCCAGGTAAAGAGCCCGTGGCTTTCCAGCACGACGCCGTCCGCCTCGGGGTTCTCGAGGCAGAATTGCTCGAGCCAGAGACCCAGCTCATAGCCGGGGCGCTTCCAGGGCAGCCACCCGATGCGGTCCCCGAAAATCTCCCGGGTCAGAGCCTTTGAGTCCTTCGAGGCGGCGATGGCGATGATCGCGTCGGCGTGCATGTGGTCCACATGGGCGCGGGGCACGTAGGCGTGCAGGGGCGTGTCGATCGAGGCGGCGCGCGGGTTCAGGTTGAAGGTACAATGCGGCAGGTAGCCGACCATCTCGTCCTCGAACTTGACCCCGCGGTAGACCCCTTTCAAAGCCCGCAGCTTGTCCATGTAGAGGGTCGAAAACCCATCGAGCTTCATCGAGCCGACGTCGCCGCCCGAGCCCTTCACCCAGAGCACCTCGACCTGCTCGCCGGTGAGCGGGTCGTGCTCCATGACCTTGGCCGAGGTGTTGCCGCCGCCGTAGTTGGTGATTCGCTTGTCCGACCCCAGAAGGTTGGACCGGTAGAGCAGCTTCTCGGGCTCGCTCATCCCCGCAGCCTTGCCGCTATCCCACAGATTTTGCAGGCGGTCCTTGGGCTTTGCCAGCATGGTGATCCTCCGTTGTCGCGGTCCGATATGGCCGCCTCCTCGCCCAGAAAGCTGCGGCTCGGCCTGCGATCTGTCAACCAGAAACGATCAAAAACAATCATGCGGCGACGCAGCATGATTGAAGATGAAAAATGATGATTGACTTGAGAGGGGATTCGTCCAATCTGAACCGAACGGGAGGACCAGATGCACGAAACGGAACGCCACAGGATCATACTTTCCGCCGTCCAGGAGCGGCCGATCGTGACGGTGTCGGAACTTGTGTCGCTGACCGGCACCTCCGAGGCGACGATCCGCCGCGACATCGCCACGCTGCACGCCGCCAAGCGCCTGCGCCGGGTGCGCGGCGGCGCCGAGGCGCTGACCCCGCCGCCGCTGCCGGGGCTGGCCGGGCGGCCCTTCGCGGTCAACCAGTCGATCAACATCGACCAGAAGCAGGCCATCGCCCGCGAGGCCGTCGCGCTCTGCGACGACGGCGAGGCGATCATCATCAACGGCGGCACCACGACCTTTCAGATGGTGCACCCGCTGGCCAACCGCCGGCTGCAGGTCCTGACCAACAGCTTTCCGATCGCCGAGCACCTGCTGAAGAACTCCAAGAACACGGTGATGCTGCCCGGCGGCGCGCTCTACCGCGAGCAGAACATCATCCTGTCGCCCTTCGCGAGCGACATGACGCGCCACTATTACGCCAAGCGCATGTTCATGGGCGCCCATGCGCTGGGGCCGATCGGCCTGATGGAGGCCGACCCGCTGCTCATTCAGGCCGAGGAAAAGCTGATCGATCAGGCCGACGAGCTGGTGGTGCTCGTGGACAGCTCGAAGTTCGACAACCGCTCGAGCCTGGTGCTCTGCCCGCTCGAGCGCATCGACATCGTCATCACCGACGAAGGGATTTCCGACCGCACCGCCTCGATGCTGGAGGCAGCCGAGATCCGGCTGATCGTGGCGCAGACGGGACGGGCGAAAACCGCCGGGGCAGGGTGACCGCACCGCGCGACACGTGAACGCTCATAAATTCAGGGAGGATACCATGGGCATTACGAGACGACTTTTCGGAGGAACCGCGCTGGCCGCGATGCTGCTGGCCGGCGGCGCCGCGCAGGCACAGGACAACGTGCGCATCGCGCTGGTGGTGAAGGCGCTCGGCATTGGCTTTTTCGAAGCCGCCGCCAAGGGCGCCGAGGAAGCCGCCGCCGAGCTGGGCAATGTCGAGGTGATCTACACCGGCCCGACCGACACCACCGCCGAGGGCCAGATCGAAGTGATCAACGCGCTGATCGCGCAGAACGTCGATGCGATCGCCGTCTCGGCCAATGACACCGACGCGCTGGTACCCGCCCTGAAGAAGGCGATGCAGCGCGGCATCACGGTGATTTCCTGGGACAGCGGCGTCGCGCCCGAGGGCCGTCAGATGCACCTCAACCCCTCGTCGAACCCGCTCATCGGCAACATGATCATCAAGCTTGCCGCCGACAACCTGCCCGAGGGTGGCGAGGTCGCGGTGCTTTCGGCCACCACCACCTCGACGAACCAGAACATCTGGATCGAGGAGATGAACAAGGTCATGGGCGACTACCCGGGCATCGAGGTGGTGGGCACGGTCTACGGCGACGATCTGGCGGACAAATCCTACCGCGAGGCGCAGGGCCTGATGCAGACCTACCCCGATCTCGACGCGATCATCGCGCCGACCTCGGTGGGCATCGTCGCCGCCGCCCGCGCCGTCGAGGACGCCGGCAAGGTCGGGCAGGTGAACGTCACCGGTCTCGGCCTGCCGTCCGAGATGGCCGGCGCGATCGAGAGCGGCGCATCGAAGAGCTTCGCCATCTGGAACCCGATCGATCTGGGCTACTCGGCGACCTATCTCGCCTACGAGCTGGCCACCGGCGATGCCGAGGCCGCCCCGGGCGCCGAGATCCCCATGGGCCGCATGGGCACGCTGACCCTCGACGACAACAACGAGGGCGCCATGGCCGACCCCTTCGTCTACGATGAGAGCAACATCGACGAGTTCAAGAGCATCTTCTGATCTTGCTCTGATCCCGGCCCCGGCGCGCCTCTGCGCCGGGCTCCCACCCAAACCCAGACACCGGGGGCCATGATGCAAGTCAGCCTCACCACCCCACCCGTCGCCGCTGCGGCGGGGGATGCCGCGCCCGTGCTGCGGCTCGAGGGGATCACCAAGACATTCCCGGGGGCGAAGGCCCTCGACGGCGTCACGCTCGAGCTTTACCCCGGCCAGGTCACCGCGCTGGTGGGCGAGAACGGCGCCGGCAAGTCGACCATTGTGAAGACGCTGACCGGCATCTACCAGCCCGACGCCGGCACGATCAGCCTTGCCGGGCAGCCGGTGCAGTTCGCCACCGCGCAGGACGCCACCGCCGCGGGGATCACCGCGATCCACCAGGAGACGGTGCTCTTCGACGAGCTTTCCGTCGCCGAGAACATCTTCATCGGCCATGCCCCACGCAGGCGCTTCGGGCTGATCGACTGGCCGAAGATGCGCAGGGACGCGCAGGCTATCCTGTCGCGCATCGATGCCGATCTCGATCCCGACATGCCGCTGCGCGAGCTCGGCATCGCCTCGAAGCACCTCGTGGCCATCGCCCGCGCGCTTTCGGTCGATGCCCGCGTCGTCATCATGGACGAGCCCACCGCCGCGCTGTCGCACAAGGAGATCGAGGAGCTTTACGAGCTGGTCGAGCGGCTGCGCGCCGAGGGCCGCGCCATCCTCTTCATCTCCCACAAGTTCGACGAGATCTTCCGCATCGCCGACCGCTACACCGTCTTCCGCGACGGCCAGCACGTCGGCTCGGGCCTGATCGCCGATGTGGACGAGGCCGAACTGGTGCGCCTGATGGTCGGCCGCGCGGTCGACCAGATCTTCCCGCAGCGTGCCCATAATGTCGGGGATGAGGTGTTGAAGGTGGTCGGCTACGCCCATCCCACCGAGTTCGACGAGATCAACTTCACCCTGCGCCGCGGCGAGATCCTCGGGTTCTACGGGCTGGTCGGGGCAGGGCGCTCCGAGCTCATGCAGGCGCTCTTCGGCGTGACGAAACCCAGCAAGGGCGCGGTGCGCATCGACGGGCAGGTGCGGGTGATCCGCTCTCCCGCCGAGGCTGTGGAAAACGGCATCGTCTACGTCCCCGAGGACCGCGGCCGGCAGGGCGCGGTGATCGGCCTGCCGATCTTCCAGAACGTCACGCTGCCCTCGCTGGCGCAGACCTCGCGCCGGGGCTTCCTGCGCCTCAGCGAGGAATTCGCCCTCGCGCGCACCTATACCGAACGGCTCGACCTGCGCGCCGCGGCGCTCGATCAGGACGTCGGCACCCTCTCGGGCGGCAACCAGCAGAAGGTGGTGATCGCCAAGTGGCTGGCGACGAAACCCAAGGTGATCATCCTCGACGAGCCCACCAAGGGCATCGACATCGGCTCCAAGGCCGCCGTCCATGGCTTCATGGCCGAGCTGGCGGCGCAGGGCCTGTCGGTGATCATGGTCAGCTCCGAGATCCCCGAGGTGCTGGGCATGTCCGACCGGGTGATCGTCATGCGCGAGGGGCTCATCGCCGCCGAGCTGGAGGGTGCGGCGCTCACACCGGAAAACCTCGTCCGCCACGCCGCCGGCATCGGGGCGCAGCCATGATCCGCGCCTCCGGCGCCTGTCCTTCGTCTGGAAAGAAATATCCCGGGGGTGAATTGACCGTCAGGCCAAGAGTGGGCAGCGCCCCCAGCCGCCCACCGGCACAGGGAGCTGCCCGATGAGAACCTTCCTGAAATCGCGCGAGGCGATCCTGTCGGCTGCGATCCTCGCGCTTCTGGCGCTGATCGCCAGTCGGTTCCCGGCCTTCGTCGAGCCCGGAAACCTTGCCCGGGTGTTCACCGACACCTCGCCGCTGATCCTGCTGGCGCTGGGGCAGACGGTGGTGATCCTCACCCGCTGCATCGACCTGTCGGTCGCCGCCAACCTCGCGCTGACCGGCATGGTCTGCGCCATGCTCAACGCCGCCTATCCGGGCGTACCGGTGGCGGTGATCCTGGTCCTCGCGCTCGCCATGGGCGCAGTGATGGGCATGATCAACGGCATCATGGTCTGGAAGCTGAGCATCCCGCCCATCGTGGTGACGCTCGGCACGATGACCATCTACCGGGGCCTCATCTTCGTCCTGTCCGGCGGCGCCTGGGTCAATGCGCATGAGATGAGCGCCGCCTTCACCGGCTTCCCGCGCGCCGATATCCTCGGCCTGCCGGTGCTCGCCTGGATCGCCATCCTCGTCACCGGGCTCTTCTTCATCGGCATCGCCCGCACGCCGCTTGGCCGTGCCTTTTACGCGGTGGGCGGCAACCCGCATGCGGCCGTCTACACCGGCATCGACGTCGGCCGCACGCAGTTCATGGCCTTCACGATCTCCGGCATGCTGGCCGGGCTCACCGGCTATCTCTGGGTCGCCCGCTACTCGGTGGCCTATGTCGACATCGCCGGCGGCTTCGAGCTTGAGGTCGTGGCCGCCTGCGTCATCGGCGGCATCTCGATTGCCGGCGGGGCAGGGACCATCCTCGGCACGCTCTTGGGCGCGCTCTTCCTCGGCATCGTCAAGAACGCCCTGCCGGTGGTCGACATCTCGCCGTTCTGGCAGCTCGCCATCTCTGGCACGGCGATCATCGTCGCGGTGGCCTTCAACAGCCGCTCGGCCCGCAGCAAGGGCCGCATCATTCTCAAGCGCGCGGAGGGCCACGCATGACCGACACCGCCACCCCCCACCAGGCCCCCCGCCACATCCCCGACCGGCTGCAGAGCCCCGGCGCGCGACTGTTGAAGAGCTGGGAGCTGCTGCTCTTCCTCGTCGCCGTGGCGATCTTCATCGCCAACAGCTTCGCCTCGCCCTATTTCCTTAACGCCTGGAACCTCAGCGACGCGACTTTCAACTTCACCGAAAAGGCGATGATCGCCTTCGCCATGGCGCTGCTGATCATCAGCGGCGAGATCGACCTCTCGGTCGCCTCGATCATCGCGCTCTGCTCCACCGCCATGGGGGCCGCCGTGCAATACGGCGCGGGCACGCCCGAGCTGGTGCTAATCGGCCTTGCCACGGGGCTTGCCTGCGGGGCCTTCAACGCCGTGCTGGTGACCCGCATGGGCCTGCCGTCCATCGTGGTGACCATCGGCACGATGAGCCTCTTCCGCGGCATTTCCTACATCGTGCTCGGCGATGGCGCCTACCGCGGCTACCCGGCTGAGTTCGCCTTTTTCGGGCAGGGCTACGTCTTCTGGGTGATCTCCTTCGAGTTTGTACTCTTCGCGCTGCTGGCGGTCCTCTATTACATCCTGCTGCACCGGACCAACTTTGGCCGCATGGTCTATGCCATCGGCAACAATGCCACCGCCGCGACCTTCTCGGGGATCCGGGTGGCGCGGGTGAAGTTCATCCTCTTCCTGCTCACCGGGCTCATGTCGGGCGTCGCGGCGATCTGTCTGACCTCGCGGCTCGGCTCGACGCGCCCGTCCATCGCCTTCGGCTGGGAGCTCGAGGTGGTGACCATGGTCGTGCTCGGCGGCGTGTCGATCCTCGGCGGGTCGGGCTCCATCCCCGGCGTGGTGATCGCCGCCTTCGTCATGGGGCTGGTGACCTTCGGATTGGGTCTGCTCAATGTGCCGGGCATCGTCATGTCGATCTTCATCGGCCTGCTGCTGATCGGGGTGATCGCCCTGCCGCGGCTCTGGGCGATGTGGAGGCGATGATGGAGAAATACGCCTTCCGCATGGAGCTGAACCCCGGCTGCGCCGAAGAGTACAAGCGCCGCCACGATGCGATCTGGCCAGAGCTTGTCGACTTGTTGAAAGACGCCGGCGTCGAGGATTACTCGATCCACCTCGACCCCGAGACGAACCATCTTTTCGGCGTGCTCTGGCGGCGCGAGGATCACGGCATGGACGCCCTGCCGCAGACCGAGGTGATGCAGCGCTGGTGGGCGCATATGGCCGACATCATGCGCACCCAGCCGGATAATGAACCGGTCGCCGTGCCGCTCGTGCCGATGTTTCACATGAAATGAGGCCGTGATGACCAAGCCGCGCGCCCCGAGCCCCCGTCATGTTGCGGTCTGGGACATCGGCAAGACCAACGCCAAGCTTGCCGTTGTCGACATGGCGCGTATGTCCGAGATCGGCGTGCGAACTCTTCCGAACAGGGTTCTTCGTGAGGGGCCCTATCCGCATTACGACATCGCGGGGCTCTGGGCCTTCCTGCTGGACGGGCTCACCGAACTTCAGGCCGAACACGGGATCGACGCGATCAGCATCACCACCCACGGGGCCTCGCTGGTGCTGCTGGACGGGGCAGGGGCGCTGGCCTGCCCGGTGCTGGATTACGAGCACGATGGGCCGGATGCGCTGGCGGCGGCGTACGACGCGATCCGCCCCGATTTCGCGCTGACGGGATCGCCGCGGCTGCCCATGGGGCTGAACGCGGGCGCGCAGCTGCATTGGCTGCTGGAAACCCAGCCCGGCCTGCGCGCGCGGCTCGCGCGGGTGGTGACCTATCCGCAGTATTGGTCGGGGCTGCTCACCGGGTCCTTTGGCTGCGAATACACGTCGCTCGGCTGCCACACCGACCTCTGGCAACCGCGCGAGGGCACCTTCTCTCCGCTGGCCGCGGCGCTCGGGCTCGAGGGGAAGATGGCACCGCTCGCCCATGCGGGTGACGTGGCCGGGAGGCTGCTGCCTCGGATCGCTGCCCGCACCGGCATCGCACCCGAAACCCCGGTTCTTTCCGGCATCCACGACTCCAACGCCTCGCTGCTGCCGCATCTCAAGACGCTGCCACAGCCTTTCGCGGTGGTCTCGACCGGCACATGGGTGATTTCCATGGCGGTCGGCGGCGCGCAGGTGCCGCTCGATCCGGCGCGCGACCTGCTGATCAATGTGAACGCTTTGGGCGGGGCGACGCCCTCGGCGCGCTTCATGGGAGGGCGCGAGTACGAGATGCTGAAGCCCGAGACAGGCCCGTATTCGGAACGGGACCTGCGCGCCGTGCTCGCGCGCAAGGCGATGCTGCTGCCCTCGGTCGAGACCGCCTCGGGGCCGTTCCCCGGCTCGCATGGCGCTTGGACCGAGGCGCTGTCACCCGGAGAGAAATCGGTGGCGCTGGCCTTCTACCTCGGGCTGATGACCGCCGAATGTCTGTCGCTGACCGGGGCCGAGGGGCCGGTGGTTGTCGAGGGGCCCTTTGCCCGCAACGCGTTGCTGCTCGACATGCTGGCCGCGGCGACGGGACGCGTGGTGCTCTGTTCCAACTCGGCCACCGGCACCAGCATCGGCGCGGCGCTCCTGGCGGTGAAGGAGACCCCTCCGAGTGCCCTGAGGGCACATGAGCCGACGTCGGACCCCGCCGCGCTTGCAGATTACGCGGCGGCATGGCGCGCCGCGCTTGCGCCGGAACCGACCAACGGGTCTTTTCCCCGCCACACAAACGGCTAGGGTGCGCGCAAGCGAGGCGGTTTCCGCCCAGCCATGCGCGATTTCCCGAATAAGAGAGGTTTTCCCATGTCCTTCCCGTCCCACCCCCAGACCGTGGCCGTCATCGGCACGGGCACGATCGGCGCCAGTTGGGCGACTCTGTTCCTCGGCGCCGGTCTGACTGTCCGCTCCAGCGATCCCGGCGAGGGTGCCGAGGCCAAGCTGCGCGCCTTTGTCACCGCCGCTTGGCCGTCCCTCGAGGCGCTCGGCCAGACCTCCGGGCGGAGCGCCGAACAGGCGCTCGCTGCGCTGAGCTTCTTCGCCACGCCCGAAGAGGCTGCCACCGGTGCCGATCTGGTGCAGGAGAACGCCCCCGAGCGCATCGAGATCAAGCGCGAGACCTATGCCAAGCTGGAGTCGGTGCTGGCCCCCGATGTGGTCATCGCCTCGTCCACCAGCGGCATCATGCCCAGTGAGTTGCAGGCCGAGATGACCCACCCCGAGCGGCTGGTGGTCGGCCATCCGTTCAACCCGCCGCACCTCGTGCCGCTGGTCGAGGTGGTGCCCGGCAAGCTGACCTCCGACGCCGCGGTCGAGGCGGCGATGGCCTTTTACACGTCGGTGGGCAAGGTGCCGATCAAGCTCAACCGCGAGGTGATCGGCCATATCGCCAACCGCCTTCAGGCCGCCGTGCTGCGCGAATGCGTCTATCTCGCACGCGAGGGCGTCGCATCCATGCAGGACATCGATCTCGCGGCCTCCATGGGGCCGGGCCAGCGGTGGGCCTTCATCGGCCAGGGCAAGATCTTCGCGCTGGCGGGCGGTGTCGGCGGCATGGCGCATTTCCTCGACCACCTCGGCGAGGCGATCGAGACCTGGTGGGACGATCTGGGTGACGCGCGGCTCGACACCGAGACCCGCGCCATGCTGATCGAGGCCTATGGCACGCCGACCGAGGAGAGCTTCGCCCGGGACGTCGCCTTCCGCGACGCGGCGCTGCTGCGCCGGCTCAAGGCGCTGTCGGAGGACGCCGAGAACTGAGAACCCGGAGGACCGCAGGTCCTGCAAGCAAGCGCCGGCCCGTGACCCGGGCCGGCGTTTCCCATTCCGGTACCGCGGCCCAGGGCCGCCGGCTCATCCCCCGACGTGCGACAGCAAGAGGCTGCTCTCGGAGTTCAGCACTCCGGGCACCTCGCGGATCTCGCGCAGCACCCGGTCGAAATTGACGAGGCTGTCGGTCCGTATCTCCACCACCAGATCCCAGGCGCCATTTGTGGCGTGGATGGTCGACACTTCGGGGATCCGTGTCAGCGTGCGGATCACGTTGCGCGACAGCCGCCCCTGCAACTCGACCATGGTGATCGCGCGCACCTCGCCCTCGACGTCCTGATCGGTCTCGATGGTGAACCGCCGGATCCGCCCCTCGGCGACCAGCGCCTCGAGCCGGGCGCGGGCCGTGGTGCGCGAGATGCCGGCCGTCTGGGCAAGCTGGGTGATCGACATGCGCGAGTCGCCGCGCAGGGCGGCGATGATGGCGCGATCGGTGGGCGAAAGCTGGGTCATGCGCGCTATTTGATCTAAGAACTGATCAAAGTGAACAGCGCATATGACGATATGTCCACTTTGAGGAGTGAAATTGCCAAGCGAGCGATGCATCTTTCGCGAAATCCAGATGGAGTGACCATGTCCAGAACCTGTTCCCTTCTCGGCGCCCCGGTGCAGACCGGCGCATCGCAGCCGGGTTGCCTGATGGGCCCCGCCGCCCTGCGCACCGCCGGTCTTGAGCCGACCCTGTCCGATCTCGACTGGCAGGTGACCGACCTTGGCGACCTGACCATCCCGGCGCTGTCCCCGCGGGGACACCACAACGACGCGATACACAACCTCGCTGAAACCATCGCCTGGATCGAGGTGCTGGAAGCCGCGGCCTTTGACGCGGCCCGGGCGCACGACCTGCCGATCTTCATGGGGGGCGATCACTCCATGTCCGCCGGCACCGTCGCCGGCATGGCCCGCTACGCGCAGGGGCAGGGGCGCCCGCTCTTCGTGCTCTGGCTCGATGCCCACCCGGACCTGCATTCGCTGGAGACCACCACCAGCGGCAATCTGCATGGCACGCCGGTCAACTACTTCACCGGCCAGCCGGGCAACGACGCTTACCCGCCGCTCGCCGCCACCGTGCCGACCCAGAACATTTGCATGATGGGCATCCGCTCGGTCGACCGGGCCGAACACAAGCTGATCTCGGAGCAGGGTATCGAGGTGCACGACATGCGCGCCATCGACGAAACCGGCGTGCTGGCGCCGCTGAGGACCTTCCTCGAGAAGGTGCGCGCGGCGAACGGCCTGCTGCACGTCAGCTTCGACGTCGACTTCCTCGAGCCGGGCATCGCGCCAGCCGTCGGCACCACCGTGCCCGGCGGCGCCACCTTCCGCGAGGCGCATCTGATCATGGAGACGCTCGGCGACTCCGGGCTGGTGCGCTCGCTCGACCTCGTCGAGCTCAACCCCTTTCTCGATGAGCGTGGGCGCACGGCGAAGCTGCTGTGCGATCTGACGGCGAGCCTCTTTGGCCGCCGCGTGCTCGACCGCATGACCCGGAGCTTCTGATGATGGCCGTGAAACCTTCGACCCTAAAACCCTCCGAACTGGCCTATGTGCCCTTCGTGTCGGTCGAGAACATGATGAAGCTGGTGCACGCCCATGGCGTGGAGGCCTTCATCACCGGCCTTGCCGCCGTCATCGAGGACGACTTCAAGCGCTGGTCCGAGTTCGACAAGACGCCGCGCGTCGCCAGCCATTCGCAGGACGGGGTGATCGAGCTGATGCCGACGGCGGATGCCGAGAACTATGGCTTCAAATACGTCAACGGCCACCCCAAGAACATGCGCGAAGGCTACCAGACCGTCACTGCCTTCGGCGTGCTCTCGTCCGTGGCCAACGGCTACCCGATCCTACTGACCGAGATGACCCTGCTGACCGCGCTGCGCACGGCGGCAACCTCGGCACTGGTCGGCAAGTACCTCGCGCCCAAGGGCGCCGAGGTCATGGCGATGATCGGCAACGGCGCGCAATGCGAGTTCCAGGCGCTGGCCTTCCGCGCACTTTGCGGGATCAACCGGCTGCGGCTCTACGACATCGACCCGGCGGCGACCGACAAGGCCGATCGGAACCTGAAGGCGCAGGGCTTTGACGTGGTGCGCTGCACCAGTCCGGAAGCGGCGGTGGAGGGCGCGCAGGTGATCACCACCTGCACCGCCGACAAGCAGTACGCGACGATCCTGACCGACAACATGGTCGGCAGCGGTGTGCACATCAACGCCATCGGCGGCGACTGCCCCGGCAAGACCGAACTGCACCGCGACATCCTGCTGCGTTCGGACATCTTCGTGGAATACCCCGAGCAGACCCGCATCGAAGGCGAGATCCAACAGCTCGAGGCGGATTACCCGGTGACCGAGCTCTGGCAGGTCATGCGCGGCGAGGTGCCGGGGCGGCGCGATGCCAAGCAGATCACGCTGTTTGATTCCGTGGGCTTTGCCATCGAGGACTTCTCGGCGCTGCGCTACGTGCATGGGCTGATCGCGGACGGGCAGTTCTGTGAGCAGCTCGATCTGCTGGCCGACCCGGACGATCCCCGCGATCTCTTCGGGATGCTCACCCGCGCCGGCTGAGGCGCCCGCGGACCGAAACCAAGGCGCTCCGCGCGGGGCGCCTTATGCCCTGTAGGCGGCCAGGAACACCCGTACCGCGTCCTTCGCGATGCGGGTGATCTCTTCCTCGGTCGGCGCGTCGGGCCGGCGGCCGAAGAGGCGCGGGCGCCAGGTCAGCGTGGTCGAAAGCTCGATGAATTGCCCGGCGGCCAACTCGGGGTCGGTCACGTTGAGGTTGCCGGCCTCGGTCTCGCTCTGCAGGAAGTCCTCGAGACAGCTCAGGAAATGGCGCGCCCCGGCGTCGTAGAAGCGCATGCCGAGTTCAGGCATCCGCTCGACGACGCTGATCACGATGCGCTGCGCGCGGATGACCTCCTCGGAATTGAGTTGCGTCGACAGGCCGACGGCATAGGCCATCAGCCGGTCTTCGATCGTGCCGGCCTCGGCCAGCCGCGCGAAGATCCCGTCGAAGAAATCGCGGCGCTTGTCCTCGACCAGCGCGACGAAGAGGTCTTCCTTGTTCTCGAAGTAGACATAGAGCGTGCCCTTCGAGACTCCCGCCGCCTTGCAGATGCTGTTCATCGAGGCAGCGTCGAATCCTTGATCGACAAAGACCTGCCACGCGCCGTCGAGGATTTGACGGCGCTTTTCAGGGTCTTCGCCCGCGGCATGGCGGCGCTTTTGCGCGCAGGCCTTGGCCTTTTCCGTGAGTGTGTCGAGTTTCATGCAGCTCATATAATCGAACCAACCGGTTCGATGAAGTCTTGATTTCGCAGCGTCACCCTCCTATGTCGTGTCGAACCGAGCGGTTCGATCAGCGAATCTCTCCTCCCATTTGCATTCGACTCCCCGAAGGTGACCCCATGTCCCGTCATGACCGCATTGAAACCACCGATCCCGCGACCCGTCCGGCCACGCCTCAGCAAGCCACCACTCACGAGACCGCCGAGGCACCGCCGAAGAAGTCCGGGCGCAAGAAGCGCATCCTTGGGGGGATCGCGCTGATCGCGCTGCTGGCGGGCGGTTACGAAGGGTACGGCTGGTGGACCGACGGGCGCTTCATGATCGAGACCGACGACGCCTATGTGCAGGCGGATCTCTCGCTCGTGTCGTCCAAGCTGCAGGGATATGTGGAGGAGATCCCGGTGCAGGCGAACCAGCATGTGAGCAAGGGCGACGTGCTGGTCCGGATCGAGGACGGCGACTACCGCATCGCGCTTGAGCAGAAGCAGGCGCAACTGCCGACGCTCGAGCGGACGCTTGCCCGGATCGACGCCGAGACCGCTGCGGCAGAAGCCAGCGTAAGCCAGGCCGAGGCCGAGCTTTCCGCCGCCGAGGCGGCGCTGCGCAGCGCGCAGACCGCGCTGACCCGGTCCGAAGGGCTGGCTGCGCGCAAGGTGACCTCGCAGGCCGATCTCGATGACGCCACCGAGGCGCTCGAAACCGCCAAGGCCAATCGCGCCGCCGCAGCAGCAGCGATCAAGGGCGCGGAGGCGCAGGTCGAGGTGCTGAAGGCCGAGCGGGCCGAGACCGAGTCCAGCCGCCGCGAGATGGAACTCGACATCGCGCAGGCGGAGCGGAATCTCGATCATACCGTGCTGCGCGCGCCCTTCGACGGCACCGTCGCCAATATCGCCATCGAAGAGGGCGAGCTGGTCAGCGTCGGCGCCCGGCTTGCCGCCGTGGTCCCCGATCACGGGCTCTACGTCGAGGCGAATTTCAAGGAAACCCAGCTGGCTGGCATCCATCCCGGCGAGACCGTCAAGGTCAGCATCGACGCCATGGAGGGCCATGAGGTTGAGGGCCGCGTGGTCTCGGTCGCACCGGCGACCGGCTCGGTCTTCTCCCTATTGCCAGCTGACAATGCCACCGGCAACTTCACCAAGATCGTGCAGCGGGTGCCGGTGCGCATCGAGCTGCCCGAAGGCACGCAGGGCCTGCGCGCCGGCCTCTCGGCAGTGGTGGAGATCGACACGCGCACCGCGCCCGAGGGCACGGAGCTTGCAGGGGTGGTGAAATGAGCACCGAAGCCCAACCTCAGGCCGCAGAACCCGAACTTACGCCGCGCAGGGTCGCGGCGTTTTTCGTCATGGTCTTCGGCATGTTCATGGCGATCCTCGACATTCAGATCGTCTCGGCCTCGCTGCCCGAGATCCAGGCGGGTCTTGGCGCCTCGGCGGATGAGATCAGCTGGGTGCAGACCTCGTATCTGATCGCCGAGGTCATCATGATCCCGCTTTCGGGCCTGCTGGGTCGGATGATGTCGACGCGCTATCTCTTCGCCATCTCGGCGGCGGGATTCACTGCGGCGTCCTTCATGTGCGCCACCTCTGGCTCGATCAACGAGATGATCCTGTGGCGCGCGGTGCAGGGCTTTCTGGGGGGTGGCATGATCCCCTCGGTCTTTGCCGCGGCCTTCACGCTCTTCCCGCCGTCGAAGCGGGCGATCGTTTCGCCGATGATCGGCCTCGTGGCGACGCTTGCCCCCACCGTTGGCCCCACGGTCGGCGGCTATCTCAGCCACGCTATGAGCTGGCACTGGTTGTTCCTCGTCAACGTGCCTGCGGGCATCCTGGTGACCATCGGCGTGCTGACGCTGGTCGATTTCGACAAGCCCGACTGGAAGCTCTTTGACACATTCGACTGGATCGGCCTCGGGGCGCTGGCCTGTTTCCTCGGCGCGATGGAATACGTGCTCGAGGAAGGCCCGGGCAACGACTGGTTCCAGGACGAGATCGTCGCCGCGCTCTTCGTGGTCATGGTGATCGGCGGCATCGTCACCTTCTGGCGCGCCTTCACGCTGAAGAACCCGGTCGTGGACTTCTCGGCCTTTGCCGACACCAACTTCGCGGTCGGCTCGGTGTTCAGCTTCGTGATGGGGATCGGGCTTTACGGGATGACCTATCTCTACCCGCTCTATCTCAGCTCGATCCGCGGCTACGACAGCCTGATGACCGGCGAGACGGTCTTCGTCTCGGGGCTTGCCATGTTCGTCTCGGCGCCGCTTGCCGGGGTCCTGTCGTCGAAGATGGACCTGCGGCTGATGCTGATGATGGGCTTTATCGGCTTCGGGGTGTCGTCCTGGATGCTGACCGGCATGACCGCCGAGTGGGATTTCCAGGAGCTGCTCTGGCCGCAGGTGCTGCGCGGCCTGTCGCTGATGATTTGCATGGTGCCGATCAACAACCTCGCACTTGGCACATTGCCGCCGCAGAAGATGAAGAGCGCCTCGGGGCTCTACAACCTGATGCGCAACCTTGGCGGCGCGGTGGGGCTGGCGCTGATCAACACCGCGCTGACCGATCGCGGAGCGCTGCACACCGCGCGGCTGAAAGAAGCGCTGAGCTGGGACAACCCCGAGGCGCTGCGGCAGCTCGAGATGATGGGGCATAACCTCTCGGCGCAGGGCATCGACGGCGACAAGGGCGCGCTGCAGCAGATGGCCGGGCGGGTGGCCCAGCAGGCGACGGTGATGTCCTTCATCGATGTGTTCCTGCTGATCACCGTGCTCTTTGCCGGGCTCGCGATCATGGCGCTGGCGATGAAGCCCCCGGCCAAGGGGGCAGGGGCGGCGGCGCACTGAGGCACCGCCCGACCCGCCGGGCCAACCACGGGCCGGAGAGCGACAACGAAAAAGGCCGCCGGATAATCCGGCGGCCTTCTTTCATGCAGAGCGAGGCGCGGGCTTCAGCCCTTGCGGTGCTTTTTCGGCGCGGCCTTCTTGTGGGCACCGTCAGTGTCCTTGAAGGATTTCTTGGCACCGAACTTGCCCTTGGGCTTGTCGCCCTCGGCACGCTCGCGGCGCGGACGCTCGAAGTCGCCGTCCTCGGACTTGCGCTTGAAGCCGCCCGGACCGCCGAAGCCTTCCTTCTTCTTGAAGCCGCCTTCCTTGCGGAAGCCACCCTCTTTGCGGAAGCCGCCTTCTTTCTTGAAACCGCCTTCCTTGCGGAAGCCGCCCTCTTTCTTGAAGCCGCCGGGCTTTTTGGGGCCACGCGGCGCGCTCTTGAGCTCTTCGGGCAGGCCGTCGACCTGCTCCATCACGAGGCCCTGCGCTACTTCCATGTCGGGGCCGAGCGCCTCGAGGAAGCCCTCGACCGCGCTGTCGGCGATCTCGACGTAGGTCAGCTCGTCGGCGATGCGGATGGCGCCGAGTGCCTCGCGGGTGATGTTGCCGGCGCGGCAGATCTTCGGCAGCAGCCAGCGCGGGTTGGCATTGCCTTCGCGGCCGACGGTGACGGTGAACCAGCGGCTCGGGCCGAAGGGCTCCGTGCGCGGTGCCTTCTCGGCGCGGGCATCTACGGGCAGCAGCTCCTCGGGGGCCGAGCGCTGGCCGCGCCACTGGCGCACCATCGCCTGGGCGATTTCCTCGGCGCTGTACTTCTCGGTGATCTGGCTCACCAGCGCGGCGTCGGTCTCGGGCGAGGGGTCGGTCCACATGGGATCGGCCAGCATCCGCGCCTCGTCGCGCTCCAGCACTGCGTCGGCGCTGGGGGCTTCGCCCCATTCGGCCTCGACCTTGGCGAAGCGCATGATGCGCTCGGCCTTCTTGCGGTCGCGCAGCGGCACGATCAGCGCCGAGATGCCCTTGCGCCCGGCGCGGCCGGTGCGGCCCGAACGGTGCAGCAGCGCCTCGTTGCTCTGCGGCAGCTCGGCGTGGACCACCAGATCGAGGTTCGGCAGGTCGATGCCGCGGGCGGCCACATCGGTCGCGACGCAGACACGGGCGCGGCCGTCGCGCATCGCCTGCAGCGCGTGGCTGCGCTCGTCCTGGCTCAGTTCGCCCGACAGGCCCACCACGGCAAAGCCGCGGTTGGTCAGCCGCGACACCAGACGCGACACGGTGGCGCGGGTGTTGGCGAAGACGATGGCGTTGGGCGCCTCGTGGAAGCGCAGCAGGTTGGTGATCGCGTTCTCCTGGTCGCCCTGGGCGACGATCACCGCGCGGTATTCGATGTCGGAGTGCTGCTTGGCCCCGCCCTGCACCTGGATGCGCTGCGAGTCGCGCTGGTAGCGCTGCGCCAGCTGCGCGATCTGCGGCGAGACGGTGGCCGAGAACAGCAGCGTCTGACGCTCGGGGTTGGAGGCCTCGAGGATGGTCTCGAGGTCTTCGCGGAAGCCGAGGTCGAGCATCTCGTCGGCCTCGTCGAGCACCACGGCCTTGACCTGCGAGAGATCCAGCGCGCCGCGGCGCAGGTGGTCGCACAGGCGGCCCGGGGTGGCGACGACGATATGAGCGCCGCGCTCGAGCGCCCGGCGCTCGGTGCGCGCGTCCATGCCGCCAACGCAGGAGGCCATGACGGCGCCGGCTTCGGCGTAGAGCCAGCTCAGCTCGCGGCGGACCTGCAGCGCGAGTTCGCGGGTGGGGGCGATGATCAGCGCTTCCGGCGCGCCCGCGGCGCCGAAGCTCTCGGCATCGCCGAGGATTGCGGGGGCAATGGCAAGGCCGAAGCCGACCGTCTTGCCCGAACCGGTCTGCGCGGAAACGAGCAGGTCGGCACCGGCTACGGCCGGGTCGGCCACGGCTTCCTGCACCGGGGTGAGCGTTTCATATCCACGGGCTTGCAGAGCGGCTGCGAGGGTTTTTTTCAAGGTCTGAGATCCGATCCAAGGACTGTCGGCGAAGGATGTCGGTACGAGAAGTCAGACCGAGTCAGGGCGCCGGGAAAGGGTGCGCTATATACCCTGCACCCCGGCCCGTAAAGCGCCGATTGCGCTTAGCCGACCAGCGTGGTGAGGAGTAGGAAGCAAAGCGCCGACAGCAGCGCCGAGGCGGGCACCGTCACCAGCCAGGCGGCGATGATGGTCATGAAATGCGAGCGGCGGACCAGCTTGCGGCGCTGCCGTTCCTCGGGCGGGAGCAGCTTGGCGGCACGCTTTGGGTCGCTGTGGCGGGCGCGGCGCGCCATGTACCATTCGCGGTAAAAGCCGACCCCGAACACGCCGCCGACCGCGATATGGGTCGAGCTGACCGGCAGCCCGAGCCAGGACGCGAGGATCACCGTCAGCGCCGCCGAGAGCGCCACGCAATAGGCGCGCATCGGGTTGAGCTTGGTGATCTGGCTGCCGACCATGCGGATCATCCGCGGGCCGAAGAAGATCAGGCCGCAAGAGATCCCCAGCGCGCCGATCATCAGCACCCAATGCGGCATCACGTCAAGATCGGCGGCGCGGTCCTCGGTCTGCAGCGCGCGCACGATGGCACCGAGCGGGCCGACCGCATTGGCCACGTCGTTTGCGCCATGGGCAAAGGAGAGCAGCCCGGCCGAAACCACGAGCGGCAGGCGGAACAGCGCCTTGAGCGAGGCGTTGCGGTTGCTCATGCCCTGCGACTGCCGCCGCACAAGCGGTACCGAGAGCCGCCAGCTCAGCAGGCCGACCGCGAGGCCGAGGAGCGCCGCCTCGTGGAGATCGAGATCGATCACCCGCCGCAGCCCCTTGAGCGCGAGATAGCAGGCGAAGGTGCCCGCCATGACCCCGATCAGCACCGGCAGCCAGACCCGCGCGGCGGCGATCCGGTCGGGCACATACATGATCTTCCACTTGATGAAGGCGAGCACCGCCGCCGCGATCACCCCGCCCAGGATCGGCGAGATCACCCAGCTGGCGGTAATGGCGCTCATCGTTGCCCAGTTGACCGTGCCGAGCCCGGCGGCGGCGATGCCCGAGCCCATGACGCCGCCGACCACCGCATGGGTCGTCGAGACCGGGGCGCGCAGCACCGTGGCGGTGTTGATCCAGATGGCGGCGGCCAGCATGGCCGACATCATCGCCCGCACGAAATGCGCGCTGTCGGCGATCTCGCCCTGCGCGATGATGCCGCCGGAGATGGTCGAGACCACCTCGCCGCCGGCCAGCAGGGCACCTGCGGTCTCGCAGAGCGCGGCGATGGCGATGGCCCCGGCCATCGACAGGGCGTTCGCCCCCACCGCCGGGCCCATGTTGTTGGCCACGTCATTGGCGCCGATGTTCAGCGCCATGTAGGCGGCGAAGGCGGCGGCGATGGAGATCATCAGCGTGCCCTGCAGCTCGCCCGCCGCGACGGCGACGATCGCGGTGACGATGGCGATGAACAGCAGCGACACGCCGACGCCGATCAGCGGGCGGGCGGTGTGGATGGCGGCGGATTCAATCAGCGACAGGCGTCCGAGATCCTTGTCCAGCGTCGGCCAGGCCTGCTCGGAGTCGTGCTGTGACGCGGAGTGGCCCGCGCGGTGCCTGGGCTCGGTCATGGGGGTCAGCTGGTCCGGGGCAGGGGAAGCAGGCTCGGCACCCGGGCGAGCAGGGCCCGGAGCCCGGGTTCGTCGACCATCCTAGCAGCTTCGCTTGGCTCCACCCAGCGCCGATCGCGCTGGCCGGCTTCGGGGTAGTCGTCGCGCAGCTTGCTCACCTCGGCGGCATAGACAAAGACCACCGTGTCGAGCGGCAGGCCTCCATCGAGGCGCTTGTCGTAGCGGTAGCTGCCGATCTCGGCGGTCTCGCCGGTGGTAAAGACGACCCCGGCTTCCTCCCAGGCTTCCTCGAGCGCGGCACCGGCGGAGTCGAGCCCGGCCTTGGGCCAGCCCTTGGGCAGAACCCAGCGCTTCGTCCCCCGCGAGGTGATCAGCAGAACCTCGAAGCCCCCGGCGCAATCGGAAGGGCGATAGCACATCGCCGCGACCTGAAATCGCGGCGGCCGCCGGAACGCCGGGCCGATCACCTTGTGCCAGAGGTTTAGAAACATGGCGCGCCTCCTAGCACCGAAACCGGGAGATCTTCAATCTATATCGTGAAGCATGACACCGACATGTGGCCTTTCACGCAAGGTTACGTTGGCGGGCCGGTGCTTGACTGTCCTACGCCGCAGGCCCAGCTTTGCCGCAACCAGACAGACTCAGGAGCTTTTCATGACGTCGACCCCCATCGACCCGACGCTGATCGATCGGCTTGCCGAAGTGGCCGTGCGCACCGGCGTGAACATCCAGCCCGGCCAGCAGCTCGTGCTGACCGCCCCGGTCTCGGCGCTGCCTCTGGTGCGCGCGGTGACCCGCGCGGCCTACCGCGCCGGTGCCTCGCTGGTGACCCCGCTGCTTTCGGATCCCGACGTGGCGCTGGCGCGCTTCGAAGAAGGGCAGGACGCCAGCTTCGACACCGCCGCAGGCTGGCTTTATGGTGGCATGGCCGAGGCCTTTGGCGAGGGGGCCGCGCGCATGGCGATCGTCGGCGAGGACCCGATGCTGCTTGCCGAGCAGGACCCGGCCAAGGTCGCGCGCGCGGGCAAGGCCAACTCGATCGCCTACAAGCCCGCGATGGAGAAGATCACCAATTTCAATGTGAACTGGTCGATTTGCGCCTGGCCGGGCGTGGCCTGGGCCAAGCGCATGTTCCCCGAGCTCAGCGAGCCCGAGGCGCAGGCGAAGCTGGCCGAGGCGATCTTTGCCGCCGCGCGCGTCGACACCGCCGATCCCGTCGCCGCCTGGGCCGAGCACAACGCCGCCCTGCGCGCCCGGACCGAGTGGCTGAACGCCGAGCGCTTCTCGGCGCTGCATTTCACCGGGCCTGGCACCGATCTGACGATCGGGCTGGCGGACGGCCACGAATGGCACGGCGGCGCGAGCACGGCGCAGAACGGCGTGCAGTGCAACCCGAACATCCCCACCGAGGAGGTGTTCACCACCCCGCACGCGCAGCGCGTTGACGGCATGGTGCGCTCGACCAAGCCGCTGTCGCACCAGGGCAGCCTGATCGACGGCATCGCGGTGCGCTTCGAGGGCGGCCGCATTGTCGAAGCGACGGCCGAGAAGGGCGAGGCGGTGCTGAAGGAACTGCTGGCCACCGACGAGGGCGCGGCGCGCCTTGGCGAAGTGGCGCTGGTGCCGCACGGCTCGCCGATCTCGCAGTCGGGCCTGCTGTTCTACAACACGCTCTTCGACGAGAACGCCGCCTGCCACATCGCACTGGGCCAGTGCTACTCGAAGTGCTTCCTCGATGGGGCGTCGCTGAGCGCCGATCAGATCGCGGCGCAGGGGGGCAACAGCTCGATGATCCACGTCGACTGGATGATCGGCGGCGCAGAGACCGACATCGACGGCATTCGCGACGACGGCACCCGGGTGCCGGTCTTCCGCAAGGGCGAGTGGGCCTGAGGTCGGGCACAGTCTCTCGAAATGAAAATCGCAGGAGCCGCGCCGGGGAAACCCGGCGCGGCTTTCGCGTCGCACGGGCGCCAAAAGTATTAACCGAACGTCAACTTAGCGCATTGTACACAGGGCGACTCGGGGTACACTTTACCTGCTGCCACGCGAGTATGAGGGGGTTGGTGCATGCGCAAGACAGAGACAGTCACCATCAGCGGCGAGATCCTTGCCTATGCGGAAGGGCTCGTGGCCCGCGGTGAATACCGCGACGTCGGTTCCGCGATCGAGGGCGAGCTGCTGAAGGCCCGCGCCCGGCGTCTGGGCAAGATCAGCCCGTTCCAGAACGAGTTGAGCAGCCGCCTGATGATCCAGCCCGACCAATGGGACGCGATGGGTGTTTCGGCGGAGCCGTTCTTCGGTGATGATCCGGCGCTGGCGCGGGTGATCGAAGACCGCAGCTGACCCTCTTTCGGGATCGATTTGGATCAATCGCGATCGTCGCGCGGACGGCCATGTTCGATCAGCGCGGCGATCAGGGTTGAGAGCACCTCGGCACGGCTGGTGGTCGGGCGCTGCACCACGCCAAGACGGCGGTGGATCGGCGGCGCGCCAAAGGGAAACCAGTCGAGCGCCGCGGTGATCGAATCCTGCAGCGCCACATAGGGGATGATGGCAAAGCCCAGCCCCGCCCGCACGCAGCCCACCACTGCCGTCATCGTGTTCACCGAGACCACCTGCCGCGGCGCGACGCCGAGCCGGGCGATCTCGGTGTCGATCTGCCGTGCCAGCGGCACCTGCGTGCGGTAGCGGATGTAGGGCACCTGACGTACGAGGTCGCGGATCGCCAGCCCCCCGGAGCCGGGCGGGGTGATCACCACCAGCGGCTCGCTCAGCACCTCGGTCCAGCGCAGGCTTGGCGGCACGGCGACATGTTCGGCCACCAGCGCCGCGTCGAGTTGGCCCGAGACCACCTCGGCCATCAGCTCCTCGGACATGCCGATGCGCAGTCGGAAGCTGAGCTCGGGGTAGCGGTCCCTCAGCGAGGCCAGCGCCTGCGGCACCAGAGAATTCGCCCCCGTGCGCAGTGAGCCGAACGCCAGCGTGCCGCCGACGTCGCCGCCGGTGACCGAGGCCTTGGTCTCGGTGAGGATGCGCAGGATTTGCCGTGCCGAGCGCAGCATCTCGGCCCCCTTGGCAGTCAGCACCGGCGGGCGGCGGGTGCGGTCGTAGAGCTGCACGCCCAGCTCCGCCTCCAGCGCAGAGACCTGCTGGCTGACCGCCGAGGCGGTGAGGTTGATCGCCTGCGCCGCGGCAGCGAAACCGCCGTGCTGCTCGATGGCGAGGAGGGTCTGTAGCTGGCGGGTGTCCATCGCCTTAACGTAAGTAATTCTGAAAATAATGGCAATAACTTCGCGCTTTGTGAGGCTTAATCTTGTGTTACTGGGGGTTACCCAATCAGAACGTCGGCGGACAAACTGCCGACTTGCCAGCATACACAGGGAGCCTCCACCCATGACACTCCGCACGGGCCTTGCCGCCCTCCTTGCCGCCGCCACGCTGACCGCCGCGCCTGCCAGCGCCGCCGACTACCCCGACCACCCGGTCGAATTCATCGTGCCCTGGTCGCCGGGCGGCGGGTCGGACACGCTGATGCGCCTCATCGCCGGCAACATCGCGCCCTACCTCGGCACCGAGATGCCGATCATCAACATGCCCGGCGTCGGCGGCACCGTCGGCCTGCGCGAAGCTTCGCGCCGCGCCAATGACGGCTACACCATCAGCCAGGTCCACGAGGGCCTGCTGGTCGCCACCGAGACCGGCATCACCGATCTGGCCTGGGACGACTTCGAGCCGATCGCGCTGATGACCGCCTCGCCGCAGTACCTCGTGGTGCACCCGACCGAGGATTACGCCGATTTCGAGGAGTTCGTCGCCTATGCCAAAGAGCACCCGGGCGAGATCACCATGGGCGTGACCCTGGGCGGCGTGCCGCACCTGCACGCGGCGATGATCGAACAGGCCTACGGCCTGCAGTTCCAATACGTCGGCTATGAAGGCACCGGCGAGCGCGTGCGCGCCCTTGTCGGCGGCAACCTCGACGCAGCGATCGGCGACATCTCGTCGTCGAAGCAGTTCGTCGACAACGGCGATCTGCAGTTCCTCGCCGTCGGCGCCTCCGAGCGCGTGGACGAGGCCCCCGAGGTTCCGACCTTCGCCGAGCTCGGCGCCGACCTCGAACTGCAGGTGACCCGCGGCATCGTCATGCCCAAGGGTGCCCCGCAGGAGGCCCGCGACAAGATGGAAGCGGCGCTCGAGGAACTGTCGAAAGACGAGACCTACATCGAGCAGACCAACAACGCCGGTGCCTCGGTCATGTTCCGCGGCCAGGAAGGGTACCGCGCCTACCTGGCGAAGCTCGATGAGACCGTGAAGTCGCTGGCAGAGGTTCTCGCACCGTGAGCGACGCCGGCTACGACAAGCAGCAGGCAAGGGAGGCGGGCGAGATTGCCCGCCTCCTGAGCTACGTGCTGATTCTTCTCGCCTCGGTCGGGCTGTTTGTCTCGGCCGCAGCGATTCCCACCTCGCGCTTCGAAAAGCTCGGCGCGGGTGCGTTTCCCAAGATCGTGTTCGCCGGTATCGCGCTGGTGGCGGTGATTGCCATCATCGACGCGTTGCGCAAGATCCCCGCGGGCGCCTACGGCCGTTTTGCCTGCCAGACGGTGGCCTGGGCCAAGCGTCGCGCGCTCGTTTTCGTCGTGCTGTGGGCTCTGGCAGTCTACCTGCTGGCGATCCCGCTGCTGGGCTTCTCGATCGCGAGCTTCCTCTTCATCCTCTCGCTGGAGCTGGTCCTGATGCCGCGCACGCCCATGACGCTGTTGATCGCGGTGATCGTGGCGGCGGTCTTCTCCTTCGGGCTCAACTGGCTCTTTGCCGAGGTCTTCACCGTCTTCCTGCCGCGCGGGGTGCTCTGACATGGACAGCTTCCTTTCCGGCGCGGCGCAGATCTTCACGCTCGCCACGCTGATCTACATGCTCGCGGGCTCGATCGCCGGCATCGTCGCCGCCGCGATCCCCGGCTTCACCGTCACCATGGCCATCGTGCTGACGCTGCCGCTGACCTTCACCATGGAGCCGCTGCAGGGCATCGCGGTGATGCTGTCTGTCTACGTCGGCGGCTACACCGGCGGGCTGATCTCGGCCGCGCTGCTGGGTATTCCCGGCACGCCGTCGTCGGTCGCCACCACCTTTGACGCCTTCCCCATGGCGCGCCGCGGCGAGCCCGGACGGGCGCTGTCGCTCGGCGTCTGGGCCTCGTTCTTCGGCACAATCATCTCGACCCTGGTGCTGATCGTCGCCGCGCCGCCGCTGGCGATGTTCGCGGTGAAGCTCGGGCCGTGGGAGTATTTCTCGCTGATCGTCTTCGCGCTGACCATCGTGGCCTCGCTGGTGGGCGACAGCGTCATTCGCGGTATGCTGGCGGGTCTCATCGGGCTTGCCATCTCGACCGTTGGCACCGATCCGATCATGGGCCGGCCGCGCTTCGACTTCGGCATCGAGATGCTGCAGACCGGCCTGCCCTTCCTCGTGGTGCTGATCGGCATCTTCGCGATCTCGCAGCTCACGTCCGAGGTCGAGGACGCGAAATCCGTGCGGTCGGGCAATGCGCTGGTGACCGGCGCCATCGACTTCCAGACCTGGAAGGTGATGAAAGAGGTGCTGATGCGCCCGGTGAACCTGATCCGCTCGTCCATCGTCGGCGTGCTGATCGGCGCGCTGCCGGGTGCAGGGGGCTCGATCGCCAACCTCGTCGCCTACGATCAGGCCAAGCGCAACTCCAAGGACCCCGAGAGCTTCGGCAAGGGCAACCCAGATGGGGTCGTCGCCTCGGAGGCGGGCAACTCGGCCACTGCCGGCGGCGGTCTCATCCCGCTCATCGGCCTCGGCATTCCGGGCTCGGCGGTGGACGCGATCCTCATGGCCTCTCTGATGGTGCATGGCATTTCCGTGGGCCCGCGGTTGATCATGGATCATGCCGATCTGGTCTACGGCATGTTCATCGCCATGGCCGTCGCCTCGCTGATGATGCTGCTGGTCTCGGTGCTGTCGATGCGCCTGTTCCTGCGCGTCGCCGAGGTGCCGAAATGGCTGATCGTGCCGGTGGTCATGGTCTGCTGCGTCGTCGGCTCCTTTGCGCTGAACAACCGGGTGACCGATCTCTACCTGCTCGGTTTCATCGGTGTGGCGGGCTACGCTCTGCGCGCGCTCGGTTATTCTCTGGCGCCGTTGGTGCTGGGTGTCATCCTCGGACCGATCGCCGAGACCAACCTGCGCCGGGCGCTGATGACCGATGCCGATCCGTCGCTCTTCTTCACCCGCCCGATCAGCCTCATCTTCCTTATCGCGGCTGTGCTCTCGATCGCCTGGGCGATCCGCAGCCACCTGAAACACCGCAAGACTTCCGGGAGGAGTACCGATGCGCCTGCGTCATGATCCCGTCTACCCGTCGCGCCGTTCGCCTGTTCTGGCGGAAAACGTCGTGGCAACCTCGCAGCCGCTGGCCACGCAGGCCGGGCTGACCATCCTGCAGCAGGGCGGCAACGCGGTGGATGCCGCGATTGCCACCGCCGCGGCGCTGACCGTGGTCGAGCCCACCGGCAACGGGCTTGGCTCGGATGCCTTCTGCATCCTGTGGGATGGCAAGCAGCTGCATGGGCTCAACGCCTCGGGCCGCGCGCCCGCGGCCTGGTCGCCCGAACGCTTCCCCGATGGGATGCCGCAGCACGGCTGGGACAGCGTGACCGTGCCGGGCGCCGTCAGCGCCTGGGTCGAGCTGTCGGAGCGCTTCGGCAAGCTGGGGCTGGCGACGGTGCTGGCGCCCGCCATCCGCTACGCGGAAGAGGGGTTCATCGTCTCGCCGGTGATCGCCACGCTCTGGGCCAAAGGGGCCGAGACTTTGGGCAAACAGCCGGGCTTTGCCGAGACCTTCCTGCCCGGTGGACGCGCGCCCAAGGCGGGCGAGCGCTTCCGCAACCCCGGCGCGGCGCGCACCCTGCGGGCGATTGCCGACACCAAGGGCCGCGCCTTTTACGAGGGTGAGATCGCCGAGGAAATCATCGCCTTCTCGCAGGCCAACGGCGGCGCGATGACGATGGAAGATCTAAAGGCGCAGAAGCCCGACTGGTGCGGCACCGTGAGCCAGTCCTTCGACGACGTCGAACTGCACGAGATCCCGCCGAACGGGCAGGGGATTGCGGCGCTCATGGCGCTCGGAATGCTGCAGCACACGTCCATTCGCGACCATGGCCCGGACGATTTGACCGCGGTGCATTTGCAGATCGAGGCGATCAAGCTGGCCTATGCGGACCTTCACGCCTTTGTTGCCGACCGCGCTCACATGACCGAGGTCGACGAGACCGCGCTGCTTGACCCCGAGTACCTCGAGTCCCGCGCGGCGCTCATTGCCGAGGACAAGGCGCAGGACTTCGGCCCCGGCGCGCCCAAGCGCGGCGGCACGGTGCTGCTGAACGTGGGCGATGCCTCGGGAATGATGGTGAGCTTCATCCAGTCGAACTACGCGGGCTTCGGCTCGGGCGTGGTTGTGCCCGGCACCGGCGTGTCGATGCAGAACCGCGGTTTCGGCTTCACCACCAAAGAGGGGCACCCGAACCGCGTGGCGGGGGGCAAGCGCCCCTTCCACACGATCATTCCGGGCTTTGCCATGAAGAACGGTCAGCCGCTCATGGCCTTCGGCATGATGGGCGGGCCGATCCAGGCACAGGGCCACATGCAGCTTCTGCTGCGCACCGAGCTTTGGGATCAGGACGTGCAGACCGCCGCCGACGCGCCGCGCTGGCGAATGATCAAGGGGCTCGACGTGGCCTGCGAGCCGAGCATGGCGCCCGAGCTGCTGGACGGTCTGAAAGCGCTCGGTCACCAGGTGCAGGTCGAGGCGCCGGACAATGCCTTTGGCTTCGGTGGCGCGCAGCTTGTGCATCGCCTGCCGGAAGGCGGGTTTGCGGCAGGCTCGGATCCGCGTAAGGATGGGCAGGCCGCGGGGTTCTGAAGCCCGCCCACACCACGGGGGAGCGGCGCGCGCGCCGGACAGGAAAGAGCAGGAGACGAGATGAAGTATCTCAAACGTATCGGCATCGACACTTACATGCTGTTGCTCATCGCCACGGTCTGCCTTGGCCTGTTGCTGCCCGCACAAGGCATCGCGGCGGCAGGGTTGAAGCACGTCACCTTCTGGGCCGTCGCGCTGCTGTTCTTCCTCTACGGGGCAAAGCTCGACCCGTCGTCGGTGCGGGCGGGGCTGCTGAACTGGCGGCTGCAGGGCCTGACGTTTGCCGCCACCTACGCGATGTTTCCGCTGGTCGGCCTGTTGCTGGCGTGGGTGTTTTCGCCGGCCCTGGGCGCCACGGTCACCCTGGGGCTGCTGTTCCTGGCGGTGCTGCCCTCGACGGTGCAATCCTCGATCGCCTTCACCTCGATCGCCGGGGGCAACGTGCCCGCGGCGATCTGCGCCGCCTCGCTGTCGAACATCGTCGGGGTGGCGCTGACCCCCGCCCTCGTGGCGCTGATGCTGCACCAGGGCGACGGCGGGGTGAGCTTCGATTCAATCGTCAAGATCGGCACGCAGATCCTGTTGCCCTTCGTCGTCGGCCAGCTGGTCCGGCCCTGGGTCGGGGATTTCGTGAAGCGGCACAAGTTGCTGACCATGGTGGTCGACCGCGGCTCGATCCTGCTCATCGTCTACTCGGCCTTCAGCGCGGGCACGGTCTCGGGCCTGTGGCAGAGGATTCCCACGGCGAGCCTGATCATGCTGGTGCTGGTGGTGCTGGTCTTCCTCGCCATCGCCATGCTGCTGATGGTGGGGGCCGGCAAGCTCTTCGGCCTGCCGTACCCGGACCGGGCGGTGCTGTTCTACTGCGGCTCGACCAAGAGTCTCGCCTCGGGTCTGCCGATCGCGACGGCGCTCTTTGCCGCCGATCAGGTCGGGGCGATCGTGCTGCCGGTTATGATCTACCACATGAGCCAGCTTCTGGTCTGCGCCTTCGTCTCGCAGAAGGCGGCGCGGCGCGAACAGGCCGAGGCGGTGCCGGCGAGCTGAGCGCGCTGTCAGAAGACTCCGGCGGAAAACAAGAGGGCCGCGTCCGCCGGGGACGCGGCCCTTTTCATCTGGCCAGTCGGCTTCAGCCGACGATGAGCTGCTTTAGCTTCAGCGCCTCGTATTCCAGCGCGGTCAACCGGTAGTTCACAACGTCACCGATCGAAATCATGCCGATCAGATCATCGCCATCGAGCACGGGCATGTGGCGGAAACGCCCGTCGGTCATCCGGCGCAGGATCCGCACCAGCGTCTCGTCGGGGGTACATGTCTCGAGCTCGGTGGTCATCAGTTCGGCAACAGTCTGCGGCAGGGTGCGACCCGGGGTATCGGCGAGGCGGCGCACGATGTCGCGCTCCGAGAGGATCCCGACCAGCTCGCCCTGCGGACTTTTTACCAGCAGCGCGCCGATGCGCTGGTCGCGCAGCACCTCGACAGCCGTGCCGATGGTTTGCTGAGGCTGGATCCAGTACAGCTCGCTGTTTTTGCTGTTCAGCACGTGCTGAACCGTTGCCTCGGCGGCAGACAGGTTGGTCTCGACGGTCTGGCTGTGGCTGCGTGCGTGCTCGTCGTCTTCGCGGGTATGAGGTTTGTATGAAGCTGGCATGGCGTTACCTTCCCTTGAACCTCTTTCAGGTTAGTGCAATCAGCGCACGAGTAAACGAAATCCAGCCGAGAGGTCTGAATCTTGCCCGAGCTTACGCTGACCCCCGCCAGCGCCACGGTGCTCTTCGTGATCGCCTGCCTTGCCGGCTATCGCTACCGCAGCGTGTGGAAGGCCGAGGGCCCGCGCTGGCAGCTCTGGGTGTTCGGACTGATCGCCGGGGCGGCTCTGTTGGTGCTGGGGCTGACGCCGCTGACCGGGGGCTGACGCCCCAGATTTCCTTGTGGCCGAGCGATGCGGCGCGGGTCCTAAAGAAAACGCCGGCCCTAGGGCCGGCGTTTTCTGTTTCGAAGGTGCTTGCTGCTCAGGTCGCCGCGCGTTCCTCGTGCTCCATCTCCTCGAGCATCTTGCGTGCCTTGGGGCAGTGCAGACGGTCGCGAAGCGGGCTGTCTGGATCGATCTCTTGCTTGCAGACCACACAGTGATCGGCCCCGGCGATTGCGTTGAGCCCGCCGCAGCTGCCCTTGATCGTGCGACCGTTGAGAATGACGCCGAGCGCCATGCCCAGCATCACGATCATCAGAAGTCCGAAAGCAAGAATGAAGGTCGACATGGCGTCCCCCTTTCAGCGGGTGCGGCGGTGGGCGATCAGGCCTGCAGCGCGGTGAAGCGGTCGCTGGCGGTGATCTCGAAGCCCTTGTCACCCGCCTTGCCCGAGCGATCAATGAACAGGGCGGCCATATCACGCTGATTTGCGATCTCGAGACCGCGCTCGCGGCCCATCACCAGCAGGGCGGTCGCCCAGGCGTCGGCCAGCATGGCGTTGTCGGTCATCACGGTCACCGAGGCGGTGTTGTGGGTGACCGGACGGCCGGTGGTGGCGTCGATGATGTGCGAGTAGCGCTTGCCTTCGTAGTCGAAGAAGTTGCGATAGTCGCCCGAGGTCGCCATGCCCATATCCGACACCGCCACGACCTGCTGGACGCCGCGGTTGAAGGCTTCGGGCGTCTCGATGCCGATGTGCCAGGGCTGGCCATCGGGGTTCTTGCCCGCGGTGTAGAGATCGCCGCCGACCTCGACCATGTAGTCGGTGATGCCGAAGCTGGCGAGCGTGCGGGCCACCTGGTCGATGCCGAAGCCCTTGCCGATGGCCGAGAGGTACACCTCTGCCTCGGGGCGCATCTTCTGCAGCGCGCGGTCACTGACGCCGACCGACTGCGACTGGCCGCAGCAGGCCAACGCCTGCGCGATCTCGGCCTCGGAAGGCATGTCGCTGCGGGTCTTGCCGGCGCCGAAGCCCCAGAGGTCGATCAGCGGGCCCACGGTGACATCGAAGCGGCCGTCGGTGGCTGCGTTGATCTCATGCGCGGCGGCCATCACATGCGCAACCTCGGGCGAGACGGTGAAGTGATCGGTGGCACCGGCGGCGTTGAAGCGCGAGATCTCCGAGCTGGCATCCCAGTTCGACATCTGCGCGTTCACCTGTGCTAGGCTGGTGTCCACGGCCTTCTGCAGGTCGGCCTTGTCGATCTTGTTGGTGTGATCGACGGCGGCAATCGAGTAGCTCGTGCCCATGGTCAGCCCGGTGAGCTCCAGGACGGACCACCCTTTCTTGCAAGCTGCCAGTGCAAAGGGCATCACGAGGAAGCTACGGCGAGAAAAGGTAAGAGGGTTCATCCGGTATCTCCGCAAGAGCTGTAGGGTCGACGATGAGACAAAGGGCTTCTGAGCCGTTTTGGCGGGTGATTCAACATTAAATTGGAAACTTTCTCGTCGAACCCTTCCAAACTGCGGCGTTGCGGCGCATAAGGCTGCCGGAAAATGGACAGGACGAAGCGACGTGCAGCAATATACGTTGAGAAAAGGTCTCGATGTCCCGGTGCTGGGGACACCCGAAGGCGGAATCGAAGACGGTGCAGCGGTCCGGACCGTTGCAGTTCTGGGGCAGGATTACATCGGCTTGAAGCCGAGACTGGCGGTTCAGGAGGGCGATGTGATCGCCGCCGGCGCGCCGATTCTGGCCCATAAGGACACGCCCGAGGTGCAGGTGACCGCACCGGTTTCAGGCCGAATCAAGGCGATCAACCGTGGCGCCCGCCGGGTGCTGATCTCGGTCGAGATCGAGGTCGATCCCAGTGCTGCGGACCCGGTGGACTTCTCTGCCGTCGGCGACGCCACCACCGGCGAAGGTCTGGCCGAGAAGCTCTGCGCCGCCGGTCTCTGGACCTCGTTCCGAACCCGTCCCTACTCGAAGGTGCCCGCCGCCGACGCCCGTCCCGCGGCCATCTTTGTCACCGCAATGGACAGCGAGCCGCTCAGCGCTGATGCCGCGACGATCATCGCCGAGGATGCCGATGCCTTTGCCCGTGGCCTGCAGGCGCTGCCGCTGCTGACCGAGGGCAATGTCTACCTGTGCCAGGAAATCGGCGCGAATGTCCCCGGCGCGGACCTGCCCGGCATCACCGCCGCGGGCTTCTCCGGCCCGCATCCGGCGGGACTTGCCGGCACGCACATGCATTTCCTCGAGCCGCCCTCGTCCTCCAAGACCGTGTGGAGCATCGGCTACCACGACGTGATCGCCATCGGGAAGCTGCTCGAGACCGGCCGTGTCGACGGGTCGCGCATCATCGCCCTGTCCGGCCCGATGTGCAGCCGTCCGCGACTGGTGCGCACGCTCGCAGGGGCCTCGATGCTGGAGCTTTGCGCCGAGGACTTGAACGGTTCGGTCCCGGTGCGGGTGATCTCCGGCTCGATCCTCAGCGGCCGTATGGGCGCGGGACCGGATGCCTTCCTTGGCCGCTACGCGCGGCAGATCACGCTGATCGAGGAAGATCACAAGCAGATCCCGATGGGCTGGATCCGCCCGATGCCCGGCAAGTTCGCCGTGCAGCCGGTGCTCGGCTCGGCCTTCACCAAGAAGCTCTATGCGCTGACCTCGAACCTCAACGGCGGTCGCCGCGCCATGGTGCCGATCGGCACGTTCGAACAGCTGATGCCGCAGGATTTCCTGCCGACGCAGCTGCTGCGCGCGCTGCTGGTGATGGACACCGACACGGCGCAGGCACTGGGTGCGCTGGAGCTGGACGAGGAAGACCTCGGTCTCGTGGGCTTTGCTTGCCCCGCCAAATACGAATACGGCATCGCCCTTCGCGACAGCCTCAGCAAGATCGAAAAGGAGGGCTAAGACCTTGGGTCTGCGCAGTTTCTTCGATCGGATCGAGCCCCAATTCCTGAAGGGCGGTAGGTTCGAGAAATATTTCCCCGTCTACGAGATGGTGGAGAGCTTCATCTACACGCCCAAGACGGTGACCACCGTCGCGCCGCACGCCCGCTCGTACATCGATATGAAGCGGATCATGACCTATGTGGTCATCGCGACGATCCCCTGCATCCTCTTCGGCATGTACAACACCGGCCTGCAGACCAATATGGCGATCGCCGAATATGGTGCCTCGGGCTGGCGCGCGGCGATCATCGACGCGCTCGGCATCGGGTTCAACCCGGCCAACCCTCTGGCGAACATCCTGCACGGGCTGCTCTATTTCCTGCCGATCTACATCGTGACGCTGATCGCGGGCGGCATCTTCGAGGTGATCTTTGCCGTGGTCCGGGGCCACGAGGTGAACGAGGGCTTCCTCGTGACCTCGATGCTCTACACGCTGATCATGCCCGCCTCGGCGCCGCTGTGGCAGGTCGCGCTCGGCATCATCTTCGGCGTGGTGATCGGCAAGGAAGTCTTTGGCGGCACCGGCAAGAACTTCCTCAACCCGGCTCTGGTCGGGCGGGCGTTCCTCTACTTCGCCTATCCGGCGCAGATGTCCGGTGACCGCGTCTGGACGCCGGTCGACGGCTTCTCCGGCGCGACCGCGCTGTCGGTCAGCGCCAGCGACGGCGTCACCTCGCTGCCCGCGCATGGCATCAGCTGGATGGACGCCTTCGTCGGAACGATCCAGGGCTCCTTCGGCGAGACCTCGACCATCGCGTGTCTCATCGGCCTCGCCTTCCTGCTCGCCACGAAGATCGCCAACTGGCGCCTGATTGTCGGCTGTCTTGCAGGGATGATCGCCTTTTCGTCGCTGCTGAACGTGATCGGTTCCGACAGCAACCCGATGTTCGCCATGCCCTGGTACTGGCATCTGGTGGTCGGCGGCTACGCTTTTGGCCTCGTGTTCATGGTCACCGAGCCGGTGTCTGCCTCGCACACCAACATGGGCCGCTACATCTACGGCGCGCTGATCGGTTTCATGGTCGTGATGATCCGTGTCATCAACCCGGCCTTCCCCGAGGGCATGATGCTTGCGATCCTCTTCGGCAACGTCTTCGCGCCGCTGATCGACTATTTCGTCGTCCAGGCCAACATCAAGCGGAGGGCCAAGCGCAATGTCTGACACCAACGCAAGCAAGGGCGTCATCCGCCGCTTCCTCGACATGCCGCCGGATTCCACCGCCAAGACGGTGACAGTGGCGGTGGTGCTCTGCCTCGTCGCCTCGATGGTGGTGTCGGCGGCGGCCGTGTCGCTGCGCCCGGTTCAGGACCTGAACCGCCTGCGCGACAAGCAGCGCAACGTCCTGGAGGTCGCTGGCGTCTACGAGCCGGGTATGAACATCGCTGAGGCCTTCAGCGATTTCGAGCCGCACGTGCTGGAACTGGCCACCGGCGAGTTCACCGACCAGTATGAGATCGACACCTTCGAGGAACTCGCGACCTCGGGCGATCCGGCGCTGGTGCGCGCGCTCGACGAGGATCCTGCGGGCCTTGGCGGCAAGCAGCAGATCTTCCAGATGGTCTACATCCTGCGCGACGATGCG
Source organism: Salipiger sp. PrR007 (assembly GCF_010499845.1). NCBI lineage: Bacteria > Pseudomonadati > Pseudomonadota > Alphaproteobacteria > Rhodobacterales > Roseobacteraceae > Salipiger > Salipiger sp. PrR007. Next base: position 105,905 of record NZ_JAAGOZ010000013.1, read on the forward strand.
GGCGCCATTGACAAGGTGGTGCTGCCGATCGAGGGCTACGGCCTGTGGTCGACGCTCTACGGGTTCATCGCGCTGGAAGAGAACGGCAACGACATCTATGGCCTGCAGTTCTACCAGCAGGGCGAGACCCCCGGCCTCGGCGCCGAGGTCGACAACCCGCGGTGGAAGGCGCTCTGGAACGGCAAGAAGCTGCGTGACGAAGATGGCACGTTGCAGATCACCGTTGCCAAGCAGCCGCCGGCTGCCGGCCAGGACTACTATATTGACGCGCTGGCCGGGGCGACCCTGACCTCGCGCGGTGTCGACAACCTTGTCCGCTTCTGGATGGGGGAGCAGGGCTACGGCCCGTTCCTCGAGCGGCTTAAGGCAGGAGAGATCTGATGGCCCAGACCCGCAAATCGCAGCTCGTCGATCCGCTGATCGACAACAACCCGATCACCCTGCAGGTGCTGGGCATCTGTTCGGCCCTCGCGGTGACCTCCTCGCTGAAGGTGGCGCTGGTGATGGCCATCGCGGTGACCTTCGTGACCGCCTTCTCGTCGATGTTCATCTCGATGCTGCGCAATCAGATCCCCAGCTCGATCCGGATCATCGTGCAGATGGTCATCATCGCCTCGCTGGTGATCGTGGTGGACCAGCTGCTCAAAGCCTATGCCTACGAGACCTCCAAGACCCTGTCGGTCTTCGTCGGCCTGATCATCACCAATTGCATCGTGATGGGCCGCGCCGAGGCCTTCGCCATGAGCAACCCGCCGGTGGCGAGCTTCGTCGACGGCATCGGCAACGGCGCGGGCTACGGTCTGATCCTGATGGTCGTCGGCGTGATCCGTGAGCTTTTCGGCTCGGGCTCGCTCTTCGGCATCACCATCCTGCCGACGGTGAACAACGGCGGATGGTACGTGCCGAACGGCCTGCTGCTGCTGCCGCCCTCGGCTTTCTTCGTCATCGGCCTGCTGATCTGGGCGATCCGCACCTGGAAGCCGGGTCAAGTCGAAGAGCGTGACTACAAGATCCAGAGCGTGGAGGCGCACTGATGGAAGGTCTCATCTCTCTCGCGGTCAAGGCGGTCTTCGTCGAGAACCTCGCCCTGTCCTTCTTCCTGGGGATGTGTACGTTCATCGCCGTGTCGAAGAAGATCTCGACCGCCATTGGTCTCGGCGTTTCGGTGATGGTCGTGCAGGCGATCACCGTTCCGGCGAACAACCTGATCCTGAGCTACCTGCTGGCGCCCGGCGCGCTGGCCTGGGCAGGCTTTCCGGACATCGACCTGACCTTCCTTGGCCTGATCTCCTATATCGGGGTGATCGCCGCGCTGGTGCAGATCCTCGAGATGGTGCTCGATAAGTACTTCCCGCCGCTCTACAACGCGCTCGGCGTTTACCTGCCGCTGATCACCGTGAACTGCGCCATCCTCGGTGGCTCGCTGTTCATGGTGGAACGGAACTACGACTTTGCCGAAAGCCTCACCTACGGCGTGTCGTCCGGCTTTGGCTGGGCGCTGGCGATCACCGCGATGGCCGGTGTGCGCGAGAAGCTGAAGTACTCGGACATTCCCGACGGGCTTCAGGGTCTCGGCATCACCTTCATCACCGCGGGCCTGATGGCCATGGCCTTCATGTCCTTCAGCGGCGTGAAACTCTGAGGCAGGAGGACTAGGAACACATGGAAACTTTCAGCCTCGGCGTCATCCTCTTCACCCTGATCGTGATCGCGCTGGTGACCGTCATCCTGCTCGCGCGCTCGCGGCTGGTGTCGACGGGCAACGTCAACATCACCATCAACGGCGAGAAGACCATCTCGGTCCCTGCGGGCGGCAAGCTGCTGCAGACCCTCGCCGGCCAGAAGCTCTTCGTCCCCTCCGCCTGCGGTGGCGGCGGTACCTGCGCGCAGTGCCGGGTGCGGGTGCATTCGGGTGGTGGGTCGATCCTGCCCACCGAAGAGAGCCACATCACCAAGCGCGAAGCCGCCTGCGGCGACCGCCTGTCCTGTCAGGTCGCGGTCAAGCAGGACATGGAGATCGAGGTCCCCGAAGAGGTCTTCGGCGTCAAGAAGTGGGAATGCACCGTGCGTTCCAACGAGAACGTCGCGACCTTCATCAAGAACCTCGTGCTGGAACTGCCCGAAGGCGAGGACGTCAACTTCCGCGCTGGTGGCTACATCCAGATCGAGGCGCCGGCGCACAAGCTGTCCTACAAGGACTTCGACATCGCCGAGGAGTATCGCCCGGATTGGGACAAGTTTAACCTCTGGCAGTACGAGTCCACCGTCGACGAGCCGATCGAGCGGGCCTATTCGATGGCCAACTACCCCGATGAAAAAGGGGTGATCATGCTCAACGTCCGCGTCGCCTCGCCGCCGCCGGGCTCCACCGGCATTCCGGCCGGGAAGATGTCTTCCTACATCTTCAACCTCAAACCCGGCGACAAGGTCACCATTTCCGGTCCGTTCGGCGAGTTCTTCGCCCGCGACACCAAGAAGGAAATGGTCTTCATCGGCGGCGGCGCGGGCATGGCCCCGATGCGCTCGCACATCTTCGACCAGCTCAAGCGGCTCGAGAACCGCGACCGGAAGATCACCTTCTGGTACGGCGCGCGCTCCAAGCGCGAGATGTTCTTCGTCGAGGACTTCGACGAGCTGGCCAAGGAGTTCGACAACTTCGAATGGCACGTCGCCCTGTCGGACGCGCTGCCCGAGGACGAGTGGAAGGGCTACACCGGCTTCATCCACAACGTGCTCTACGAAGAGTATCTGAAGAACCACCCGAACCCCGAGGACTGCGAGTTCTACATGTGCGGCCCGCCCATCATGAACCAGTCGGTGATCAACATGCTGCTGGATCTGGGCGTCGACCGCGAGGACATCATGCTCGACGACTTCGGCGGTTGAGCCGGACGGCAGGATTGGAAAAGGGGGGCTTCGGCCCCCCTTTTTTTGCGTTTCGGGGGGATGACCGCCGCAGCGCCCCTTGGGTGTCGCGGTGGGTTTCGCGGTGCGCAGCTTGCGGGCTGCGCTCCTCCGGCGCTCTCAGCTCTCGTAGAGCTCCAGCGGCAACCCGTCGGGATCAGCGAAGAAGGTGAAGCGCTTGCCGGTCAGCGTGTCGACCCGCACCGGCTCGACCGCGATGCCCTCGTCCTCCAGCCAGCGCACGGCCTCGTCCATGTCCGCGACGCGAAACGCCAGATGGCGGAGCCCCTTGGCCTCGGGCCGCGAGGGGCGGTCGGGCGGCTCGGGGAAGCTGAACAGTTCCAGCTGACCGCCGCCCGGCACGGCAAGGTCGAGCTTCCAACTGCCGCGCTCGGCGCGGTGGGTCTCGGCGATCACGGTGAGTCCCAGAAGATCGACGTAGAAAGCGCGGCTGCGGGCATAGTCGCCGCAGATCAGCGCCACGTGGTGCAAGCCTTGCAGCATGGGCGGTCTCCTGATGATCCAGCTTTTCTTATGCCGCGGCGGGCAGGTTGGTCCAATGCGAAACATCCCGGTGAGAGAGGTTTACCTTCCGTTCAGTTTCGCGGCGCAGCCTCTTGCGCAAAGGAGGTCCGCCATGACCGTGTCGAGCCCATCCCGCCCGCCACAGAGCCTGCCGGCGCCGTTCGGCAATCTCACGCTGTCGGCCTTGCGCGTAGCCTGAGCAATGTCGCCACCGGCACGGGGGATGACGCCCAGCGGTTGGCCGGGGGTCGAACAGCTGCACGCGCAGGTGCCACTGGACGGCCTGGCCTGAGCGGCTCGCCCTCCTAGACGAACTGCTCGCGGATCAGCCGTTCTTCCAGCCCGTGGCCGGGGTCGAACATCACCCGGTGGGCCACATCGGGGGCCGAGCGGATGTCGACCCGCACCACATCGCGCACCGACTCGCTGTCCGCCTCTGCCATCACCGGGCGCTTCTCGTGTTCGAGCACTTCGAAGCTGACTTCTGCCGCCTTGGGCAGCAGCGCCCCGCGCCAGCGCCGCGGGCGGAAGGCGGCCACGGCGGTCAGCGCAAGCACCTCGGAGCCGATGGGCAGGATCGGCCCGTGCGCCGAGTAGTTGTAGGCGGTCGAACCGGCGGGGGTGGCCAGCAGCGCGCCGTCGCAGACCAGCTCGGGGAGGCGCAGCTTTCCGTCCACGTGGATCGCCAGCCGGGCCGCCTGCGGTCCGGTGCGGAGCAGCGAGACCTCGTTGATTGCCAGTGCCTCATGGACCGCGCCGTCCACGGTTGTGGCCGACATCGCCAGCGGCGTGATCACGGCCTCCTCGGCCTCTTCCAGCCGTTCCTCGAGCCGGTGCTCGGAATAGGCGTTCATCAGGAAGCCGACGGTGCCCCGGTTCATGCCGTAGACAGGCACGTTCAGCTCCTGCGTGCGGTGCAGGGTCTGCAGCATGAAGCCGTCCCCCCCGAGCGCCACGATCACGTCGGCGCCGCGCTCGGCATGGTCGCCGTAGCGGCGCGACAGCGCGGCATGGGCCGCCTGGGCGATCGGCGCGCGCGAGGCGCAAAAGGCAATTCTCAGTGACATGCGGTCGTGGTGGTCCTGCGGTTTCCTGTCCCGTCCGGGATGTTCCGAAACAACCACAAGTTTTCCTCCGCCGCCAGAGACGCCGGTGGAGAAACGCAAGCTGTCGCTTTGACATCTTTGCGTTACGCGCGCTTTCAAGTACTCAGGCGCCGGAACTCGAATCCTTGACCCCCGGAGACTGCCCATGACCGCCGCGCCCAGCGACACCGGCTTTTTCACCGAAGAGCTTTCCTCCCGCGATCCCGAACTCTTCGCGTCCATCACCGGCGAGCTTGGCCGCCAGCGCGACGAGATCGAGCTGATCGCCTCCGAGAACATCGTCTCGCGCGCCGTCATGCAGGCGCAGGGCTCGGTGATGACCAACAAATATGCCGAAGGCTACCCGGGCAAGCGCTACTACGGCGGCTGTGACTGGGTCGACGTGGCCGAGAACCTCGCCATCGACCGCGCCAAGCAGCTCTTCGGCTGCGAGTTTGCCAACGTGCAGCCGAACTCCGGCTCCCAGGCCAACCAGGGTGTCTATCAGGCGCTGATCCAGCCCGGCGACACGATCCTCGGCATGAGCCTCGACGCGGGTGGTCACCTGACCCATGGCGCCAAGCCCAACCAGTCGGGCAAATGGTTCAACGCCGTGCAATACGGCGTGCGCAAGCAGGACAACCTGCTGGACTACGACCAGGTTCAGGAGCTGGCCAACGAGCACAAGCCCAAGCTGATCGTCGCTGGCGGCTCGGCCATTCCGCGCCAGATCGATTTCGCCAAGATGCGCGAGATCGCCGACAGCGTCGGCGCCTACCTGATGGTCGACATGGCGCATTTCGCGGGCCTTGTGGCCGGCGGTGAGCACCCCTCGCCCTTCCCGCACGCGCATGTGGCCACCACCACCACCCACAAGACCCTGCGCGGCCCGCGCGGCGGCATGATCCTGACCAATGACGAGACCATCGCCAAGAAGGTCAACTCGGCGATCTTCCCCGGCATCCAGGGCGGCCCGCTGATGCATGTCATCGCCGGCAAAGCCGTGGCCTTCGGCGAGGCGCTGCGCCCCGAGTTCAAGGATTACGCCAAGCAGGTCATCGCCAACGCTCAGGCGCTGTCGGACCAGCTGATCAAGGGCGGGCTCGACACCGTGACCCATGGCACCGACACCCACGTGGTGCTGGTCGACCTACGCCCCAAGGGTGTGAAGGGCAACGCCACCGAGAAAGCCCTCGGCCGCGCGCATATCACCTGCAACAAGAACGGCGTGCCGTTCGACCCGGAAAAGCCGACCGTGACCTCGGGCATCCGCCTCGGCTCGCCCGCCGGCACCACGCGCGGCTTCAAGGAAGCCGAGTTCCGCAAGATCGCCGACTGGATCATCGAGGTCGTCGACGGGCTGGCGGCCAACGGTGAGGACGGCAATGCCGAGGTCGAGGCCAAGGTGAAGGCCGAGGTCGAGGCGTTCCTCAAGGACTTCCCCATCTACCCGACGCTCTGAGCTTCGGTTCGGCGAAAGACCGAGGGGCGGGCCAAAGGCCCGCCCTTTTCTTTTGTTCGACTCCCCGGGACCGTCCGGCGGGTCCCTTCGGCAAATACATGCGCCCGGCATCTATTTTTCCGCCGCCCCCTTGGCGACGCAGCGAAAACCGGCTCTACCTTGGCTGCAGGCCCTTTCGCTTCCGTCGCTTCCACGGGCCGGCGACCAGCCCCCGAGCCAAATGCCCACCAAATCCGCGTCGCCCCTCACCGTCCTGCGCATCCCCGCCTTCCGGGCACGCTGGACCGCCTCCATGGCCTCGAACCTTGGCACGCTGGTGCAGTCGGTCGGCGCAGGCTGGATGATGACGCAGATCTCGGACAGCGATGCCATGGTCGCGCTGGTGCAGGCGGGGGTGACGGTGCCGACCATGCTCTTTGCCGTCTTTGCCGGGACGCTCGCGGACAATTTCGACCGCCGCCGGGTGATGATCGGGGCGCAGCTCTTCATGATGGCCTCGGCCTCGCTGCTCTGCGCGCTGGCCTGGCTCGATATGCTGACGCCCTGGTTGCTGCTGGTGCTGACCTTCCTGATCGGCACCGGATCGACCTTCTTCAACCCGTCGTGGCAGGCCTCGCTTGGGGATATCGTGCCGCGCAATGACCTGCCCTCTGCGGTGACGCTCAATTCGATGGCGTTCAACGCCATGCGCTCGATCGGCCCGGCGATCGGCGGCATCATCGTCGCGGCCGCAGGGGCCGCCGCGGCCTTCGCGCTCAACGCCGTCAGCTACCTGCCGATGATCGCCGTGCTCTGGCGGTGGAAGTCGCCACCGCCCGACAGCAAGCTGCCACCCGAACCCATGCGCTTCGCGGTTGGCTCGGGGCTGCGCTATGTTGCCATGTCGCCAAACCTGATGAACGTCATGGGCCGCGCCTTCGGCTTCGGCTTCGGCTCGGTGGCGGTGCTCTCGCTGCTGCCACTGGTGGCGCACGAAAGGCTGGGCGGAGACGCCTCGACCTTCGGCATCATGCTGGGCTGCTTCGGCGTCGGCGCGGTGATCGGGGCGCTCAACAATGCCCGGCTGCGGGACCATTTCGACAACGAGCACCTGGTGCGCTTCGCCGCCGTCGCCGCGATGGTCGGCACGGCGATCCTGGCGGTGGCGCCGACGCTCTGGGCCTGCCTTCCGGCGCTGCTGCTCAACGGCATGGCCTGGACGGTGGCGCTCTCGCTGCTCAACGTGACGGTGCAGCTCTCGACCCCGCGCTGGGTGGTGGGCCGGGCCATCGCGCTCTACCAGTCGGCCAGCTTCGGCGGCATGGCGGCGGGCAGCTGGGTCTGGGGCTCGGTCTCCGATGGCTGGGGCCTCGGCGTGGCGCTCGGGGGCGCGGCCTGCCTGCTGGCGGTGGCGGCGCTGGTCGGGCTCAAGATGCCGCTGCCCGAGTACAGCGACCTCGACCTCTCGCCGCTCGACCTGTTCAAGGAGCCCGCGCTGCAGCTCGACCTGAAGCTGCGCAGCGGTCCCATCGTCGCCGTGACGCAGTTCGAGATCGACCCGGACGACGTGCCGCAGTTCCTCGCCATCATGGCCGAGCGGCGGCGGGTGCGGATCCGCGACGGCGCGCAGAACTGGGTTCTGATGCGCGACCTCGAGGACCCGCGGATCTGGGAAGAGACCTATCACGTGCCGACCTGGGTCGAATACATCCGCCACAACACTCGCCGCACCAAGGCTGACGGCGGCACTTTCGAACGGCTGATGGCGCTGCACCGGGGGGCCGAGCGCCCGCACACCCGTCGGATGATAGAGCGCCAGTCGATCCCGCGCCGCCGGGGCGGGGTCTACGACTTCAACCTCTGATCGCTCAAGTGTCGGTCTCTTCGTCGTGCCCCTCGTCGCCGGCACGGAACGAGGTCACCCGGTCCTCGCGGGCGTAATAGGGCTCGCCTTCGTCTGGGGCTTTGTCGGGGGCCTTGTCGGCGGGCTTGCCCGCTGTCGCCTTGCCCGCGTCGCCGAAGGGCAGGGCGGCGGGCGCGGCCATATGGACGTGCATGTCGGCCTGCGGGAAGGGGATCGAGATCCCCTCGCGGTCGAAGGCCTCTTTCACCTGCCTTGTGAGATCCCAGTAGACCGTCCAGTAGTCGTCGACCTTGGTCCAGGGACGGCAGACGAAATCCACCGAGCTTGCCCCCAGCGCGTTGACCCGGATCACCGGCGCCGGATCGTCGAGGATCAGCGGGTGCTCGGCGACCACCTGCTCGAGCACCTCCTGGGCCTTTTCGATCGAGTCGCCATAGCCGATGCCGAAGGTCAGATCGACGCGGCGGGTGTCACTGGCGGTTGTGTTGGTGATGACATCGCCCCAGACCTTCGAGTTCGGGATGACGATGACCTGATTGTCGGGGGTGACCACGGTGGTCGAGACGATCGAAACGGATTTCACCGTGCCGCCGGTGCCGGCGACGGTGACGTAGTCGCCCTCGTCGAAGGGGCGGTTGATCATGATCATCAGCCCCGCGGCGAGGTTGCCCAGCGTGTCCTGCATGGCAAAGGCGATGATGAAGGAGGCACCGCCGACCAACGCGAAGAGCGGCGTCACGTCGATTCCAAGGGCGCTGAGCACGATCATCAGCCCGAAGGCGATGGTCAGCCAATAGATCCCCATGACGATGAAAGCCTGCAGCAGCTTCGACAGGTCCGGCACCCGTGACAGTCCGCGCCGCGCCACGCCGCGAACCGTTCGGGCGATGATCATCAAAGCCAGCAGCGCGCCGATGATCACCGCGGCGCGTAGCGCCAGCTTGATGCCGCCATCCTCGTCCGTCGCCCAGTTCACCGCCTGTGCCAACAGGGTGCGCCAATCGGCGCGCTGTGTTTCGTCGACGTGGATCGCAGCGCGGTAGGCGCGGAACTTCGCGACCTCGGCGGCGTCGCCACCCTTGGCTTCGAAACCGTCGACCACGGTCGAGAGGTTTTCGAAGGCGTTGTTGCGCAGCTCCACCAACTGCGTCAGCCGCTCGCGCGGCACCTCCGTCTCGCCCGCGCTTTCCTTGGCGACCACGGCGAGCTGCTCTTCGACCACCGCCTTGGTCATGCCCTTGGCCATGTTCTGCCACGCCAGCGCAAGCTGTCCCATCTCCTCGGCGGTCAGGGGCAACGCGCGGATGGCAAGCTCTTCCGAAGGGATGGAAGGGTCGGTCAGCGCGGAGATCAGCTCCGCATCGCTTTGGGCTGCCAGCGGAGCGTCTGCCGCACCCTTCGCGCCGATCACCTGCTGGCTCGACGTGATCGCCTGTCGGGCGCGTTCCTCGGCGCTGTCGATGGCCTCTTCGGCGGGGGAGGGTGGGCTCTCGGCCTGGCTGCTCTCGGCGGGCGCCGGAGCATCGGCGGTTTCTTGCGCGGCCAGGGCTGTGGCGGCGTGACCCATCAGCAAGACAAGGAGAATACGGAGAAACGGCAGGATCGCGCGCGGCATGCGGACCTCGTAATAATATGTTTTTCAAAGGGCTAAAAGTCTTCGGATCGCTATGCCGCGAGTTTAGCAGGTTGCCCCCGCGAAAGGCACTCCCGGCGGCAAGCCTCGGTCACCGGATATGCGTTCGGCGTTGGTTGCCCGCGGGCCGCAGGGCTCCCGAAACGAAGACACCCGCCGGAGGTCCGGCGGGTGTCGGTCATTTGCAACGGCGGCCGCGTCGGGCCGCGCGCCGGATCACTCCGGGTTTTTGGCGAAGCGCAGGTAGGGCAGCTTGATGTCGAGCGCGCCGTATTTCTCGGAGGCCTGCTCGTCGTTCAGCGACAGGGCGACGATCACGTCCTGGCCGACCTCCCAGTTGGCGGGGGTGGCGAGCGGCTGCTCGTAGGTGCGCTGCAGGCCATCGAGTGCGCGCAGCACCTCGGCGAAGTTGCGGCCCACCGACATCGGGTAGGTCATCATCAACTGCACCTTCTTGTTCGGCGCGATGATGAAGACCGAGCGCACAGTGGCGCTGTCGGCCGGGGTGCGGCCGTCGGGCAGGTAGGCGTCGGCGGGCAGCATGTCGAGCGCCTTGGCGACCTCGAGCCCATCGTCGGCGATGATCGGGAACCCGGCCTCGGCCCCGGCAACTGCCTCGATGTCGCCCTTCCACTTCTTGTGCTCGGCAACGCCGTCAACCGAGATGCCCATCACCTTTGTGCCACGCTTGGCCCATTCGTCCGAGAGCTGCGCCACGGCGCCGAACTCGGTGGTGCAGACCGGGGTGAAGTCCTTGGGGTGCGAGAAGAGGATCGCCCAGCTGTCGCCGATCCAGTCGTGCAGGTCATATTCGCCCTGATCGGTGGTCACGTGAAGGTTCGGAATGGTGTCGTTGATGCGCAGAGCCATGGGAATATCCTTTCCTGTCCGACTGATCGGCTTGGGGTCTCGCGAAATAGATACGGGCCGGACCCACGATGTAAAGAGCCCGCTTGCGGAGGTCGCGGCGCGGTGACACTCTGCCGCCAGAAATAATTTGATCAAATTCCGACTCAAAGACAGACCAACGGAGACCAATATGATCGAGAAGCGCCAGTTCTACATCGACGGCCAATGGGTGGACCCGGCCAAGCCGCGCGATCACGCGGTGATCAACCCTGCCACCGAAGAGCCCTGCGCGATCATCTCGCTGGGAGATCAGGCCGACACGGACGCCGCCGTCGCCGCCGCCAAGGCGGCGCTGCCGGGCTGGATGGCGACCCCGGTCGCCGAGCGCATCGGCTACGTCGAGAAGCTGCTCGAGGTCTACAATGCGCGCGCCGAGGAAATGGCGCAGGCGATGACGCTCGAGATGGGCGCGCCGATCTCGCTTTCGCGCGCGGACCAGGTCGGGGCCGGCACCTTCCACCTCACCAACTTCATCCGCGCCGCCAAGGAATTCCCCTTTGAGCATTCCCTGCGCGAAGACCTTCCCGAGCACCGGATCATCCACGAGGCAGTCGGCGTTGCGGCGCTGATCACCCCGTGGAACTGGCCGATGAACCAGGTCACGCTGAAGGTCGGCGCCGCTGCAGTGGCCGGCTGCACCATGGTGCTGAAACCCTCCGAGGAAAGCCCGCTCGACGCCATCCTCTTTGCCGAGATGATGCATGAAGCCGGCTTCCCCAAGGGCGTCTTCAATCTCGTCAACGGCGACGGGACCGGTGTCGGCTCGCAGCTGTCGTCGCATGTGGACGTGGACATGGTCAGCTTCACCGGCTCGACCCGCGCCGGCCGGGCAATCTCGAAGGCCGCCGCCGACACGCTGAAGCGCGTGCACCTCGAGCTCGGTGGCAAGGGCGCGAACCTCGTCTTCGCGGACGCCGACCCCGAGGCGGTGAAGCGCGGCGTTCTGCACATGATGGAAAACTCCGGCCAGAGCTGCAACGCGCCGTCGCGGATGATCGTCGAGGCGCCCTTCTATGACACGGCGGTCGAGCAGGCGGCGCAGGCCGCAGAGGCGGTGAAGGTTGCCGATCCGCAGCAGGAGGGCGATCATATCGGCCCGGTGGTCAACCAGACCCAGTGGAGCAAGATCCAGGACCTCATCCAGAAGGGCATCGACGAGGGTGCGCGGCTGGTGGCCGGAGGACTTGGCCGTCCTGAAGGGCTCAACAAGGGGTTTTACGTGCGCCCGACGGTTTTTGCCGACGTGACCCCGGAGATGACCATCGCCCGCGAGGAGATTTTCGGCCCGGTGCTTTCGGTGATGAAGTTCGAGACCGAGGAAGAAGCGGTGCGCGTCGCCAATGACACGCCTTACGGGCTGACCAACTACGTCCAGAGCTCCGATGCGGCGCGGGTCAACCGTTTGAGCCGTCTGCTGCGCTCGGGCATGGTGCAAAACAACGGCACCGGCCGCGCTGCGGGCGCGCCCTTCGGCGGCATGAAGCAGTCGGGCAATGGCCGCGAGGGCGGATCCTTCGGCATCCTCGACTTCCTCGAGGTGAAGTCGGTCAGCGGCTGGGCCGCCGAGTAAGCCGCTTCTCTACTCGCAGACACGGATGACGCGGCGCTCTTCACGGGCGCCGCGTTCGTGTTTGCCGCCGGACGCCACGGGCGGGAGTAACTGCAGAACGATGAACGGCCTCATAGCCCGAGGGTTGCCAGCGCGGTGTCCAGCGGCGCGGGTTCCCTGAACCGCAGGCGTACCGGCAGGCTCAGCACCTTGGGGCGGAAGGACTCGGGCAGGCGCGCGGCGTCCTTCTCGGTGGTGACGAGCTGCGCGCCCAGCATCTGCGCCTCGCGCTCCAGCCGGGTCAGCAGCGCGGTGGTGAAGGGCTGGTGATCGTCCAGCGCCTCGGCCCGGACGATATTCGCGCCAAGGCCCCTCAGCGTGGCAAAGAACTTCTCGGGATGACCGATCCCGGCAAATGCCAGCGCCGGAAGATCCTGCCAGTCCATGCCGGTCTGCAGCGGCTCCAGCGCGCCGCGCAGGCGAGGCAGGGAGATCGCGCTGCCCCATTGGGCGTCGAAGCCGCGCTGTGCCTCTTCCCCGCCGATCGACAGCAGAAGGTCGGCGCGCTTCAGCCCCGCGCTCACCGGCTCGCGCAGCGGCCCGGCGGGCAGGCAGCGGCCGTTGCCGAAGCCGTATCGGGCATCCACCACGACGATAGAGAGATCCTTGGCCAGTGCCGGGTTCTGCAGCCCGTCGTCGAGGATGATGACCTTGGCCCGCGCGGCAACGGCGGCGCGCGCCCCGGCGGCGCGGTCGCGCGCCACCCAGACCGGGCCGAAGGCGGCAAGCAGCAACGGTTCGTCGCCGACCTCTGCCGCGCTGTGGCGGCGCGGGTCCACCTGCACCGGGCCGGTCAGGCTGCCGCCATGCCCGCGCGAGACCACATGTGCCCCGACCTCGCGCAGCCTCTCCAGCAGTGCGATCACCGTGGGGGTCTTGCCGGTGCCCCCGGCGTTGATATTGCCGACGCAGATCACCGGCACGGGAACCCTCTCGCCCGGTCCCGAGGCGACGCGCCGCGCCGTGGCGCGGGCGGTGAGCGCACCGAGCGGGGCGAGCAGGCGGGCCTGCCAGGCGGGGGCGCCCGGGGGCGTCTGCCAGAAGCTAGGAGCGCGCATCAGGCGACCTCGTCTTCGTCGAGCCAGCCGCAGGCCAGAGCGATCATCTCGTCGGTCAGCTCTGCGCCCTGGGTGATCACGTCCCAGCCCGCATGCGCCATGGCGGCGGCGCGGTCGGGGGCCACAAGCTGGCTGAGCGCCCCGGCGAGCGAGTCGAAATCGCGTACGATCCGCGCCGCACCGGCCTCGGCCAGCAGTGAATAGGCGGGCAGGTGGCGCCCAACGTTGGGCCCGTAGAGCAGCGCGATGCCATGGGCGGCGGCTTCCATAGGGTCCTCGCCGCCGTGGCCGTTGACCAGCGAACCGCCAAGGAAGGCCACCGGCGCAAGCCGGTACCAGAGTCCGAGCTCAGAGGCGTCCTCGGTGACCAGCACCTGGGTGTTCTCATCGGGCATCTCCCCCGCCTCCCAGGCGCAGAGGCGCAGGCCCGACTCCCGGGCAACCTCGGCCACTGCGGGCGCCAGGTCGTGGGTGGCGGGCACGAGAACCAGCATCAGCCGGTGCGCGAGGCGCACGGCGCGCTTGTGGGCGTGGAGCACCTCCTCGGCCTCCTGGGCGCTGCGCAGCTTCGCCGCGAGCCAGATTGGCCGGCCGGTGAGCACCCCGGCCATTTCCTCGTAGAGCTTCTCGTTGCAGTCGAGCGGCGGGGCGCTGTCGGTGAGCGGACCGAGCGTCGGCATGACGCTCTCCTCGACCCCAGCGCGGCGGAGGCGGCGACGGGCCGGCTCGTCCACCGGGCAGATGCGATCAAAAAAATGCAGCGTCGCGGCGGTGGGATCGGGCACCCAGCTGGGCGCGGGGCTGGTCCAAGGCGCGTCGCGCGCGTCGAGCAGCACCAGCCGAGTGCCGATCTGTTGCAGCCTCTGCAGCAGCGCCGGGCGCAACTCCTGCCCGGTCCAGAAGCCGAGCTGCGGGCGCCAATGCGCGACGAAGGCGGCGATCTCGGACGGACTCTCGCCGGGCAGATCGGCATGCAAAGCGCCCTCGGGCGCGTGGTCGGGCTCGCCGGTGATTAGCAGCCCCAACTCGGGACGCTGGATTTTCATCCGGGTTGCCAGCGCCGAGAGGGCCCGGGCCGAGCCCGGGCCTCCGGCGTGCAACCAGAGCAGCGTCCCGTCGGGCCGGGCGCGGGGCGCCGAGCCCGGCGTCGCCCCGCGGCCACGCGCATAGGCCATGTAGGCCGACAGGGAGAACGGCCTGCGCGCCATGGGTGTCAGCCGAGTTCTTCGGTCGCGGAGACCTCGGTTTCCTCGTCCCGCAGGCGGTGGATGTGGGCGATGAAGTAGCGCATGTGGGCGTTGTCCACGGTGCGCTGCGCCTCGGCCTTCCAAGCGTCGTAGGCAGAGGCGTAATCGGGGAACATGCCGACGATGTGGATGTCGTTCACGTCCTTGAAGACGGACTTCTCGGGGGTGACGAGCTCGCCGCCGAAGACGAGGTGGAGACGTTGGGGCATGGGGGGTCCTTTCCCGTACAGACGCGCGCAACCTACTTTCTGCACCCGCAGCGTCAAGATTCTACCGCAGGTCAGCGTTACGCCGCTGGTTCACATGTCTATGGAAGGCTCGGAACGATCAAAGCGCCAGCGTCAGCCGCCCCATGATGTCGGCGTGCAGCGCCGGGTTGGCGGCGACCACTCCGGGATGCTGCGGATGGCGGGCGTTGAACCTTAGCGGGCGCCCGAGCCGGTCCGTGACCCTGGCCCCGGCTTCCTGCAGCAGCAGCGTTCCGGCAGCGATGTCCCACTCCCAAGTCGGGCGAAAGGTCAGCATGGCATCAAAGCGCCCCTCGGCCACCAGCCCCAGCCGATAGGCGAGCGAGGGACGATGCGCGCGGCGGATCGGCGGCAGCGGAACGCGCCAGTAGGGGCTGTCCATCACCGGTCGCGGGGCCAGGACTTCGGCGTCGTCCAGCGTGCCGGTCAGGGTGGTGCGCAGCGGTACGCCATTCAGCACCGCGCCCTGTCCGAGCGCGGCGCTATAGAGCAGGTCCCGCTTCGGAAGATAGATGGCGGCTGCGGTGATCACGCCGTTTTCGGCCACCGCCAGCGAATGCGCCCAGGTGTCCTCTCCGGCGATGAACGAGCGGGTGCCGTCAATGGGATCGACGATGAACACCCGCTCGGCGGCGCGGCGCGCGGCATTGTCGACGCTTTCCTCCGACAGCCAGCCGTAATCCGGCTGGGCGCTGCGCAGCAGCTCTTCGAGCCGGGCGTTGACCGCGAGATCGGCGGCGGTCACGGGGCTGCCGTCGGCGGCCTTGTACCGGACATCAAGCGCGTCCCCGGTGAAGGAGAGCGCAATCTCGCCCGCCGCGCGGGCCGCGCGCTCGAGCAGCGCGCGATCGGCGGCGTGACCCGGAGCGGGATCACTCGCCGGCAAGCGTCAGCCCCTCGACCAGCAGCGAGGGCACGACCCGCGACAGCCAGGGCCGGGCGTCGTTCGACGGCACCAGCGCGCGCAGCATCTGCCGCAGGTTGCCAGCGATGGTGACCCCCGAGACGGGATAGGCGATCTCGCCGTTTTCCACCCACCAGCCCGCGGCGCCGCGCGAGTAGTCGCCGGTGTTGGGGTTGATCGTCGCGCCGATCATCGACGTCACCACCAAGCCGCGGCCCATCTCGGCGATGAGCTGCTCGGGCGATTTGTCGCCCTGCGTCAGCTCGAGGTTCCAGGCGGTCGGCGAGGGCCCCGACGAGGTGCCGCGCGCGGCGTTGCCGGTGGGTGCCATGCCCAGCTTGCGGGCGGTGGCGAGATCGAGCGACCATCCCGTAAGCACGCCATCCTTGACCAGCGCGCGGCGCTGCGTCGGCAGCCCCTCGGCATCGAAGGGGCGCGAGCCCGAGATGCGCGGGCGGTGCGGGTCCTCGATCAGCGAGATGCCGTCCGGCAGCACCGCCTCGCCGAGCGCGTCGCGCAGCCAGGACCCGCCCCGCGCCACCGAAGCGCCGTTGGCGGCGGCCACCAGGTGACCGATCAGCGAAGACGCAATGCGCTCGTCAAAGAGCACCGGGTAGGCCCCGGTCTTCGGCTTGCGCGGGTTCAGCCGGTCGAGCGCCCGGGTCGCGGCGCGGTGACCGATTTCGGCGGGGCTGCGCAGGTCGGACTGGAACGTGCGGCTGTCGCCGTCGTAGTCGCGCTCCATTCCCAGCCCGCTCCCGGCGATGGCAACGCAGGAGGTCGAGCGGGCGGTGCGCGCATAGCCTCCGGCAAAGCCGTTGCTGGCCGCGAGGAACACCCGCTGCGCGTCGTAGGAGGCCGAGGCCGACTGCACCTGGCTCACGCCCTCGACCGCCAGCGCCGCCGCCTCGGCTTCGAGGGCATCGCGCTGCAGCGCATCGGGCGCGGGGTCGGCGGACGGATCCGCCAGCTCGAGTGCATCCAGATCCCAGCCGGTCGCCAGCTGCGATGGATCGGCAAGCCCGGCGAAGGGATCCTCGGGCGCCTCGCGCGCCATCGCCACGGCGCGTTCGGCCAGGGCCGCCAGCGTCGCGGGCTTCACATCCGAAGTCGAGACCACCGCGCTGCGCTGGCCAAGCAGCACGCGCAGGCCGACGTCGACGCCCTCGGAGCGCTCGGCGTGCTCCAGAGCGCCGGCGCGCACGTCGATGCTGAGCGAGGTGCCGTCGATGGCAATGGCGTCCGCCGAGTCTGCGCCGGCCTTGCGCGCGGCCTCGAGCAGCTGCGCGGTCAGACCCTGCAGGTCCCGGGCCGCCGGGTGGTTGCGCTCTGTGCCGTCCATGTCGCCTCCGGTATGTCGTCAAGTTGATTTGGTAGGCCGCGGAGCTTGCTCCAACCGCCTTACTCGGCCGGAACCACCACGCCGATGAGCGGCCCAAGCGTCCGGCCAATGTCTGTCCTGCCGGCCTCCGGCGCGAAGAGCCGCGAGACGTTGCCATCGAAGAACAGCGCGTTGGGCATCTTCAGCCCGTCCCGGAACAGCGTGCCGAACTCGTAGAAGCTCACCGGCTCCTCGGAAATGGCAAAGACCAGCGTCTTGCCGTCGGCCGTGGTGCCGACCCCGTTGCGGATGTAGCGCGAGTTGCTGTCGGGCAGGAAGCGCGGGTGCAGCTCGCCGTCGATCACCAGCATCGGCCCCGACTGCGTGGCATAGCGGCAGTCGGGCTTGCGGGTGAGAAAATCGCGGGTCTCATACACCTGTGCCTCGCCCGCGCCGATGCAGAGCACGCCGTTCGGCAGCATGCCGAAATTGCCGGGCCCGGGGCTGGAGATGACGCGCATCTCCTCCTGGCCGTTCTCGACGTAATGGCCGACCGGCGCGCGGTCCTCGTGGTACATGCCGGCGTTCATCGCAAAGGCCAGCCTCTCGCCCTTTTGGCGCAGCGCGGCGTCGAGGGTCGAAAAATGTCCCCAGACCGTGCCGTCGGGCGCGCGCAGGAAGGTGCGCAGGTCCTCGTCGGCGCCCACGGTGCAGAGCGTGTAGCGCTTGCCCTCGTGGCTGGCACCCTCGCAGCTGACGGCCCCCGCTTGCGACGGCAGCAGCGAGGGGAGCAGCGCCGCAGCCGCAAGCGCCAGCGCAGTGAAGCCCGCGCGAAGCCTCACGCGTCGTCGTCCCCGTCCGCGTCCTGTCCCTCGACGTCGCGGCGCACGGCCTCCTGCGAGAACAGGCGGCGGGTCTCGTCGAGCCGGTCGAAGGTCTCATCGTGGCGGAAGCGCAGCTCCGGCGCGTATTTCAGCGTCAGCTCCTTCGAGACGAGGCGGCGCAACTCGGATTTGTTGCGCTCGAGCAGCTCGAACATATTGCCTTCCTGCTTGCCGCCGAGCGGCACGACATAGGCGGTTGCAACCTTGAGATCGGTAGAGACCCGAACCTCGCCGACGGTGATCGAAAGCCGGTTCAGCTCGGGGTCGTGCACCTCGCCGCGGTTGAGCACGTCCGCCAAGGTGCGGCGAATGAGTTCGCCGACACGAAGCTGTCTCTGGCTGGGGCCGGAGCCCTCGTGGAATCTGTTCTTTGCCATGGCGCAGACATAGGCGCCTTGCGCGGATTTGCCAAGAACGCGAACGCATAGCGGTGCCGGCGCAGGGAGGCGGCGCGCCGACATCGCCTTTGCCATCGGCAGCGCAGCAGAGTATGCCCTGCGGGAAACTCAGGATCGGAGAGCAAGATGTCGGAACTGCCGGGGGTTGTCGTCACGGGCGTGTCGGGACGGATGGGCCAGATGCTGGTGCGCGAGGTGCTGGCCAGCGACAAGCTGAAACTCGTCGGCGCCGTCGAGCGGAGCGGCAACGACTGGGTGGGCCGCGACCTCGGCACCTGCATGGGCGGCACCGAGCTTGGGCTTTCTGTCAGCGACGATCCGCTCGAGACCTTCGCCAAGGCGCAGGCGGTGCTCGACTTCACCGCTCCCGCGGCCACCGTGCAGTTCGCCGAGCTGGCGGCGCAGGCCCGTGCCGTGCACGTGATCGGCACCACCGGCCTCGAAGAGAGCCATCTCGAGAAAATCCGCGCTGCGGCCCGCCATGCAGTGATCGTGCGCGCCGGCAACATGAGCCTCGGCGTCAATCTGCTGACCAAGCTGACCAAGCAGGTCGCGGCGGCGCTCGACGCGGATTGGGACATCGAGATCGTCGAGATGCACCATAACCGCAAGGTCGATGCCCCGTCGGGCACTGCGCTGATGCTTGGCGAGGCGGCGGCCGAGGGCCGGGGCGTGAGTCTCGCCGAGGCTTCGGACCGCGGTCGTGACGGCATCACCGGGGCGCGCGAGCGCGGCGCAATCGGCTTTGCTGCGCTGCGCGGCGGCGACGTGGTTGGCGAGCACGAGGTGATTTTCGCTGCCGCCGGCGAGCGCATCACCCTCAAGCACATCGCATCGGACCGCGCGCTCTTTGCCCGCGGCGCGCTGAAGGCGGCCCTCTGGGGGCAGGACAAGGCGCCGGGCGAATATGACATGCTCGACGTGCTCGGCCTCGGCGACTGACGCCGCACCCGGCCGAGAGCGCGGGAGCGCCTCCGGCGGACGTATGCAATAAAGAGAAGAAAGGGGGGCCGTTGCCCCCCCCAACGCGCGTCAGTGTGTTCTCGAGCTGACCGGCGATCAGAAATCGATCGCGATGCCCTTTTTCTCCCAATCGCCGTAGCGCGCCGGGTCGAGTCCGTCGCGGCCGCCATACTCCTTGGCGCGGGGATCCTTGGCCAGCGCCTCCTCGGCGGCCTTGCGGCGCTCGGCGGCCTCGGCCAGCGCCCGCTGCGCGGCAGCGGGAAGCTCCGTGGGAAGCTCGGCGGGGTTCTCGGTGTGATCGGGGCTGGTGTCGTCGCTCATGGCCATGCCCTCCTCGGGCGTGCTTTCCTTGCGTGGGTCGGCTTGATATAGGCCCGTGGATCATGCGCGGGCAAGACCCGCAGGTTTGCGGAGTGGTCCCATGGCAGCCAAAGGCGCGGAAAAAACGGAAGCAGCGAGCCCGGCACGGGCGGCGGCGGTGGCGCTGCTCGGGCAGGTGCTGGGGCAGGGGCGGCTGCTCAGCGAGGCAATGCAGGGCGGGCCCTTCGTCAAGCTCGAGGCTTCGGAGCGCGCGGCGGCGCAACGGCTGGCCACCGGCGTGCTGCGCAACCTGGCGCGCTGCGACCAGATGCTGAAGTCGCGCCTGCGCAAAGCGCCGCCGCTCTTCGTGCGCAACGTGCTGCGGCTCGGCACCTATGAGCTCTGCACCGGTGGCGCGGCGCATGGCGTGGTGAACGATTGTGTCAGCCTGATTTCGGCGGACCGCAAGACCAAGACCATGTCGGGGTTGGTCAACGCCATCCTGCGCCGCCTGTCGGAAGAGGGACCGGAGCAATGGGCGAAGCTGCGCGCGCCGCGGCTGCCGCGCTGGCTGCGCGAGCCGCTGGCCGCGGCCTGGGGCGGCAAGGCGGTATCGGCCATGGAACGCGCCCACGCCGCTGGCGCGCCGCTTGACATCACCGTGACGTCGGATGCCGAAGGCTGGGCCGCGAAGCTGGGCGCCGAGCTCTTGCCCACCGGCTCGTTGCGGCTGGCCGAGCCGGGTCAGGTTTCGGCGCTTCCGGGTTTCGACGAAGGCGCCTGGTGGGTGCAAGACGCTGCCGCGGCGATGCCCGCCAAGCTGCTTGGCGACGTGGCGGGGCTGGCGGTGCTCGACATGTGCGCGGCGCCGGGTGGCAAGACCCTGCAGCTGGCGGCTGCAGGGGCCGAGGTCACCGCGCTCGATCTGTCGGAGAGCCGCATGGCGCGGATCACGGAGAACCTGCTGCGCACCGGGCTAAAGGCCGCGACGGTTGTCGGCGACGCGCTGAAGGCGGAGGGCAGCTTCGACGCAATCCTGCTCGACGCGCCCTGTTCGGCCACCGGCACCATACGCCGCCACCCCGACCTGCCGCATGCCAAGCAGGGCGAGGGCATCTCCGAGCTCATCGGCTTGCAGGCGGCGATGATCGACCACGCGCTGCGGCTGCTGAAGCCGGGCGGCCGGCTGGTCTTCTGCACCTGCTCGCTGCTGCCGGACGAGGGCGAATGCCAGGTCGAAGAGGCGCTGTCGCGCCATGACGGGCTGACCGTGGCACCGCTCGAGGCCGAGTGGATCGAGCCGGCGTGGCGTTCCGAAGAGGGCGGGCTGCGGCTGCGCCCCGACTACTGGCCCGAGCGTGGCGGCATGGACGGCTTCTACGTCGCCGTGCTGCAGGCGCCCGCGGGCTGACGCCGCGCTGCGGCCCGTTGGCTTCGGGCCGCGGGCCGCGCCAGCCGTTGCGCGCAGGCCGCAAACCCGGCGCGACGGGATCGCGTTTGCGCGATTCCGGGCGCTTGCCCGGTGACTTGCGCCGCCGCGAGGTCTACCCTTGCCGCAAAAGCCCCGAGGCGGGCGGAAGGGCAGGGCATGGTAGATATGGCGAGCTGGTCGGTCACCGCCACGCAGTTTCTCAACCGCGTGCATTCGCGGCTCGCCGCGCGCGCGGGCAGCGCCACTGCCTTTGTCTCGCAGCCCGAGCCGCGCACCACCGGGCAACTCGCCCGGGGCCGCCAGCTTTGCGCCGGCAACCTGATGTTCGCCGGCTACCTTGCCGAGGGCAAGGGCGCGATGATCTGGGACATCGAGCTCGAGGACCGCGCCTGGCAAGAAGAGATCCATGCCTTCCGTTGGCTGGACGATCTCGCCGCACTGGGTGATGCGGAGGCGCGCAAGCTGGCGCAGGACTGGCTGATGGGCTGGATCGCGCGCTACGGGCGCGGCAGCGGTCCGGGCTGGGTGCCCGAGCTTGCCGGGCGGCGGCTGATCCGCTGGATCCACCATGCGCTTTTCCTGCTGCGCGGCATGAGCGCCGAGGACTCGGCGGCCTTTTACCGGGCACTGGCGGCGCAAACGCGCTTTCTTGCCAAGCGGCGCGGCGCGGCCCTGCCGGGGCTGCCGCGCTTCGAGGCGCTCACCGGGCTGATCTACGCCGCGCTCTCGCTCGAGGGGATGCGGGCCTATCTCGATCCGGCGCGGCAGGCGCTGGATTCGGAATGCAGCCGGCAGATCGACGTGGCGGGCGGCCTGCCGACACGCAACCCCGAGGAATTGCTGGAGGTCTTCACCCTGCTCACCTGGGCGCGGGCGGCGCTGGAGGAGGCCGACCTCGAACCCGGCGGCGCGCATCTCAACGCCATCACCCGCATCGCGCCGACGCTGCGCGCGCTGCGCCATGCCGACGGCGGGCTGGCGCGCTTTCACGGCGGCGGGCGCGGGGCCGAGGGGCGGCTCGACCAGGCGCTGGCGGCCTCGGG
>NZ_JAAGOZ010000014.1:0-120001 GCF_010499845.1 Salipiger sp. PrR007
CACTCCAATCCTGCCCATTCAGGGGAGTGTGACACTTCAGCTTTGCTCATGTGAGACATTCTAACTTGGCGCTTACAGGCACCGCGCGTGTAATCTGGTTTATGTAAATACCGCGCGTGACCGGATGCGGCGCGTCATCCGGCTTTGTCCGTGGCGCAAGGCGTGACCTGAGCCTGATTGGTCTCACGGCACCGTCGATCCGCGCACGATCAGTGTCGGCGGCGGGCTTGCCAGATGGGTGGCTGCCGGATGGCCTTCGATGAGGTTCAGCAGCGCATCCGTGGCGGTTGCGGCGACGGAGTCGAGCTGCAGGTCGACGGCGGTCAGCGCCGGCGTCTCCGCGCGCGCGCGAAGTCCGTCGTAGCGCGTCGCCACGCGCACATCCCCCGGAATGCTGAGACCGGCCAGGCGCAGCGCGTCCATGGCCCCTGTGGCCTGGGCGTCCACCGGCACCAGCAGGCCGTCGGTTTCCGGATGTGCCGCGAGGTGGCGGGTGACGCTGCGGGCGGCACCGGCCTCTCCCTCCGCCTCGTCGATGCGCAGCACCGTCGGTGTCATGCCGATCTGCGCCGCGCGCTGACGGTAGCGGGCCTCGAACACCTCGTAGTAGCGCCGGGCGCCGGTCCCGATCAGCAAGGGGACGTTGCGCGCCCCGACCTCGAGCAGGTGATCGATCAGCAGGTCCGCCGTCTGCGCGTAGTTCAGATCGACATGGGCCGAAACCGCCCCATGCGCCTCGCCGATGGCCACCGTCGGAACCTCGCGCGCGGCCAGCAGCGCAAGGAACGGGTCGTCGCGCGTCGGCTCGACAAGCAGCGCGCCGTCAAACGGCACGTTGCGCAGCGCGGTCTCGGGGTCGCGGATCGGCGGCACCAGCACCAGCGCGACGTTGCGCGACAGCGCCGCCAATGCCGCCGAGCCGGCGATTTCCATCAGGAAGCCGAGCTTCGAGGGACCCGCCGCCACTGCCGTCGCCATGGAGGAGAAGAGCGCGATGGTGTTCGCGCGGCCGGTCCGCATACCCCGCGCCGCCATATTCGGCACATAGCCCAGCTCGCGCACCGCGTGGTCGATGCGCGCCCGGGTCTCGTCATCCACGCGCCGCTTGCCGCTGAGCGCGTTGGAGACGGTCCCCGGCGAGACCCCGGCGAGTCGCGCCACATCCACGACCGTGGCGCGCTTTTGCCCTGCTTTGACCTGCCCGCTCATCCTCGTCTCACCCCGTTGGCGCCCCGGCTGCACAAAATTTCGGCGCGCAGTCCTGCTGCATCGGCTTTTTCGCCCTCGTGACGATTAAAACGTTTTAACGGTGGGCCAGCAAGTGAGAAGAGTTGTTAAAACGATTTAATGGAACGGAGGATCCGATGACTGCCCATGTGATGACCCGCCCCGAAACCAAGCCGGTCGAGCAGGTAACGCTGCGCCGCCGCCGCACCGGTTTGACCGCCCATGACCCCGTCCGAAGTGCCGGGGGCTACACGCTCTTTGCCGGACAGACGGCCGAGGGCCGCGTCGACTTGGTGGATATCGACGGCAGCCTTGCGCACCGCTGGCAGATGCCGGTGCGCGCCGGGCGCGACGCGGTGATCTTGCCGAACGGCAACCTCGGCTACAACGGCAGCCATGCCAGCTCGGCGGCGCTCTACCCGGCTTGGGATCTCTGGCACGGCGGCGATTTCTACGAGGCGACCCCTTCGGGCGAGATCGTCTGGCGCCACGAGGACATCTTCCACCACCACGACGCGCAATGGCTGGCGAACGGCAACCTGCTCTACACCGTCGCCGCCCCCCTGCCCGCCGAAAAGGCGGCGCGGGTGCAGGGCGGCGATCCCCGCAAGGACGGCGCCGACGGGGTGATCCAGTCCGACATCGTGCGCGAGGTGAACCGCAAGGGCGAGACGGTCTGGGAATGGCGCATCTGGGATCACCTCGATCCGGCGGATTTCCCGATCCATGCCATTTTCGACCGGCGGCACTGGCCGATGATCAACGGGCTTTCGGTGACCAGCGGCGGACTTGTGTTGATGAGCCTGCGCACCACCTCGGGCGTCATCGCCGTGGACCGGCGCACCGGCAAGGTGGTCTGGCACGTCGGCCCCGATGTGGTGGCGCAGCAGCACACCCCGGTCGAGATGGAGGGCGGCAGCGTGCTGTGTTTCGACAACGGCAACCTGCGGCAGGGCTCGACCTCGCCCTTCTCGCGCGCGCTGGAGTTCGACCCGACGACCGGAAAGACCGTCTGGAGCTACACCGACCCGATGCCGCCTTCGTTCTTCTCGCCCTACATGGGCGGCTGCCAGCGGCTGTGGAACGGCAACACCTTCATCTGCGAGAGTGCCTTCGGCCGGCTCTTCGAGGTGACGCCCGAGGGCGAGACGGTCTGGGAATATGTGATCCCCGATTTTGCCGAATACCCCGAGCCGCTGTCCAAGTTCATCCTCGGCGCGCACAACTCCTGCTTCCGGGCGCACCGCTACAAGCAGGAGCAGGTGTCATGGCTGTGACAGAGCTGAGGCAGCCCGCCCGCCCGAGACCGCGCCGGAGCCCCGCGCGGATCGCCGCCCGTACGCTTGCCGCGAGCGCCGAGATGGGAAAACCCATGCTCTCCTTCCTCTTCGTGCTGGCGATCTGGGCCGCCGTGGGCGCGCTGAAGCTGGTGCCCGAGGCGATCTTCCCGGCGCCCTGGTCGGTCTGGTCTGCGACGGTGGAGATGTGGCAGACCGGCGCGCTGCCCAAGGATCTTGCGGTCTCTTGCAGCCGCGCCGCCATCGGCTTTGCCATCGGCGCCTCGCTTGGCGTGGTGCTGGGGCTGCTGACCGGGCGCGTGGCGCTGGTCCGCACGCTGCTGGGGCCGTTCCTGTCGCTGCTGCGCCCGATCCCGGCGATCGCGCTGGTGCCCGTGGCCATCGTCTGGTTCGGCATCGGAGAGGGCTCGAAGTATTTCGTCATCTCCTACACGGTCTTCCTCGCGGTCTGGTTCAACACCCACCACGGCATGGAATACGTGCCGGACATCTACCTGCGGGCCTCGCGCAGTCTTGGCGCCTCGCGCCGGCGCGAGTTCCTGACCGTGGTGATCCCCGCCGCCGCCCCCTACATCTTCGCCGGGCTGCGGCTCGGGGTGGCGCTGGCCTTCCTGAGCCTCGTCGCCGCCGAGCTGTCGGGCGCCTCCTCTGGGCTTGGCTACCGGCTGCAGGAGGCGCGGCAGTATATCCGCACCGACCGGATGTTCTCGCTTCTCATCATCCTCGGTGCGCTGGGGGCCACGGTTGATCTGATCGTGCACCTCATCGGCCGCCGGATCGTCCACTGGCAGCAGGGGTAGGATCATGGACACCAAGCCACTCCACGGTGACGTGCGGATCAACGACGTCGCCATCACCTTCAAGGGCAAGCAGGGGCCGGTCACCGCGCTCGAGACCACGACGCTGCGGCTGCACCCGGGAACCTTCACCGCATTGATCGGGCCTTCGGGCTGCGGCAAGTCCACGCTGATGAACGCCATCGGCGGCTTCGTCGAGCCCTCGTCGGGCGCGATCACCATCGATGGTGCCGCCGTCCGCGGCCCATCGGACAAGGTCGGCGTGATCTTTCAGCAATACGCGCTCTTCCCGTGGTTCACCGCGCTTGGCAACGTTCGCTTCGCGCTGCGCCGCTTCGGCCTGCCAAAGGCCGAGGAGATCGACCGCGCCCGCGCCGCGCTGGCCGAGGTCGGGCTCGAGCAGCATGCCGGGAAGTTCCCGCAGGAACTTTCGGGCGGCATGAAGCAGCGGGTGGCCATCGCGCGCACGCTGGCCTGCGAGCCCAAGGTGCTGCTGATGGACGAGCCCTTCGGGGCGCTCGACGCGCAGACAAGGATCGGCATGCACGAGCTGCTGCTCAAGGTCTGGGAGCGCCACCGTGCCACGGTGCTCTTTGTCACCCACGACGTAGACGAGGCGCTGCTTCTGGCCGACGACGTGCGGGTGATGAGCCATGCGCCGGGCCGGCTGATCCGCCACTACCCGCTGAGCCAGCCCCGGCCCCGCGCCTTCAACCGGTCGGGCTCGGAACTGCTGGACATCCGCGAAGAGATCCTCGGCCTGCTGCGCCCGCAGAAGGCGCTGGCCGAGCTGCACTGACCCTACCGAAACCAACAGGAGAGAGACAATGACTGCATTGACCAGACTGGCCCTCGGAACCGCGCTGGCGCTGACCCCGGGCCTTGCCATGGCCGAGAGCCTCGTCTTCGGCTGGAGCCCCAACCCGCAGACCCCGCAGGTCGACCTGGCGCTCGAGAAGGGCTATTTCACCGACGCCGGGCTCGAGGTCGAACTGGTGCCCTTCAACTCCGGCCGGGCGGGCTTCGAGGCGCTGCTCGGCGGGCAGGTGGACGTGGTCTTCATGGCCGAGTTCCCCGCCGCCACCGGCGCGCTGATGGGGCAGGAGTTCGCCATCGTCGGCGATCTTGCCCGCTTCACCGGCTCGCGGGTGATCGGCAATGCCGGGGCCGGTCCACTTGACAGCCCTGCCGACCTTGCCGGGCGCCGCATCGGGACCACCATCGGCACCAACGTGCACTATTTCCTCGACAAGGCGCTCGAAGGCGCGGGCGTCGAGGCCGAGATCGTCTCGGCCGCGCCGCCGGATCTGGTGCCCGCCGTGGTGCGCGGTGACGTTGATGCCATCGTCCCCTTCCCGACCTTCTACGGCGCGGCAAAGGACACGCTGGGCGAGGATTACCTCGAGCTGCGCGCGCCGGGCTACGAGGTGCATTACATCCTCGCCGCCACGCCCGAGATGACCGGCCAGAAGTCTGACACGCTCGCCGCCTTCATGGGCGCGCTGGCCAAGGCGGATGCCGATGTCGCCGCCGACCCGGAGGCAGCGATGGCGGCGGTGTCGGCCTCGATGCAGGGCGCGATCTCGACCGAGGCGCTGGCCACCATGTGGCAGGACGTGGAGATCGGCCTGACGCTGGACGAGGGGCTCGCCGAGCTGATCCGCTCCGAGGCCGACTGGATCCTCGGGCAGGGCGTGATCAAGGCAGAGCCGCTCTCCGACGCCGCGCTGGCCGACTATTTCGCCCCTGCCGCCCTGGAGGCCGCGCAGAAGTAGGGTCAACGCCCGGGGCCTTCCTGCAAAGGGCCCCGGTCCTGCGATCGCGGCTCTGTCCCGCGCTACACCGCCACCTGTCTGCGCAGCCGTCCGCCGGGCCGCGGCGCCAGGATCTCGGGAAAGGGTTTTTGCAGGCGGGCTTCGGCCATGAGCACGATCTCTGCCGCGGCGCGGGCATCCTCGCCCGCGTCGTGGTGGCGGAAATCCAGTCCCAGGGCCGTCTTCAGATGGGCAAGACCATGACCGCCGTTGCCCTTGAACTCGGGCCAGGCGAGGCGCGCCACCTTCACGCTGTCGTGCCATTTCAGCGGCTGCGGGGGACGGCCGCAGGCCTCGGTGGCGCTGCGGATCGCGCGCGCGTCGAAGCTGCTGTGCTGGACCAGCAGGTGTCGCTCGAGGAAGTCCCCGAGCGCGTCGAGGAGCGCCGCGAACGTGGGCTCGCCCGACACATGCGCGGCGGTGATCCCATGGATCCGCACATTCATGCCGTCGAACCTGCACTTCGGGTCGATCAGCAGGGTAACGACCTTCTCGACGTCCCTGTCGCTGACGCAGGCAAGACCGATCTGGCAGATGCTGCCTGCGTCGGAGTTCGCCGTCTCGACGTCGACCGCCACGAAGCGGAAGGACTTGTGAAGGATTGCCGCGAGCCCGGCCCCTGCCTGTCCCTGTCCCTGTCCCTGTCCCTGTCCCGGTGACGCGCCGCGTAAGAGTTCATTTCCCATGCTCTGCCCCAATTCCCTGCCCAGCCTCGGGACCGGTTTGCCTCGGGAAGGCGGTCGAGGGCAACCTCGCCCGCGGGGAAAAGGCCCCCCGCGTCGCTTTCGGGGATCCACCACCCGGGCCCGTCCCTGCGCTCAGGGATGGCCGAGCCGCTTCAGAAGATCCCGCAGCTTGCGCGCGTCGCGCTTGCCGAGACGGCGCTCGAGCGCGGCCTCATAGTCCTGCGCCGCGGCGGAGAGGCGGCGAAACGCCTCCTGCCCCGGCGGGCGCAGCGACAGGCGTTCGCTGCGCCGGTCCTCGGGGCTGGTGACCCGCGCGAGGAAGCGCTTTTCCTCCAGCGCGCGCACCGCGCGCGAGACCTTCGTCTTGTGGATCGAGGCACGTTCCGAGATCTCCTTGGCGGTCATGTCGCCATGGCGGCCAAGGTGGAAGAGCACCCGCCACTCGGTCCGCAGCATCCCGTAGAGATCGCGGTAATTTCTTGAAAACACGTCGCTCTGCGCCTCGGCTGCCTGGTTGAGCAGATAGGGCGTGAAAGCGGAAAGTTCAAAGATATCAGAGTGATCGCGCTCTTCTTCCCGAGGTTTGAGCATTCCGAGAATCTCCCTTGTTAGTTACAAAAGTAACTAACAACATGTCATCGATACGTCGAGGGAGGACTTCGGAGATGAATGACCTGAGCAAGATCTCGGGGCTGACACGCGCGGCCGGCATCAGCGCGCTGCACGAGGGGTACATGCCGGGCTTTGGCAATGACTTCGAAACCGAGGCCCTGCCCGGTGCGCTGCCCGACGGGAGGAACTCGCCGCAGCGCTGCGCCTACGGTCTCTATGGCGAGCAGCTCTCCGGCACCGCCTTCACCGCGCCGAGCCATCAGAACGAGCGCACCTGGTGCTACCGCATCCGCCCGGCGGTGAAGCACACTGGCCGCTTCTCGAAGATCGACGTGCCTTATTGGCAGTCGGCGCCCAACGTCGATCCGGACGTGATCAGCCTTGGCCAGTACCGCTGGGATCCGGTGCCGCATGCGCAGGAAAGCCTGACCTGGCTCACCGGCATGCGCACGATGACCACGGCGGGCGACGTCTACACGCAGGTCGGCATGGCCAGCCACATCTACCTCGTCACCGCCTCGATGCAGGACGAGTATTTCTATTCCGCCGACAGCGAGCTTTTGGTGGTGCCGCAGGAGGGCCGGCTGCGCTTTTGCACCGAGCTCGGGGTGATCGACCTCGAGCCCAAGGAGATCGCCATCCTGCCGCGCGGGCTGGTCTACCGCGTGGAGGTGATCGACGGGCCGGCGCGCGGCTTCGTCTGCGAGAACTACGGCCAGAAGTTCGACCTGCCGGGCCGCGGCCCGATCGGCGCCAACTGCATGGCCAACCGCCGCGACTTCAAGACGCCGGTCGCCGCCTTCGAGGACCGCGACGCGAAAAGCCGCGTGGTGATCAAGTGGCAGGGCCAGTTCCACGAGACCTGGATCGGCCACTCGCCGCTCGACGTGGTGGCTTGGCACGGCAATTACGCGCCGGTGAAATACGACCTGCGCACCTATTGCCCGGTCGGCGCGATCCTCTTCGATCACCCCGACCCGTCGATCTTCACCGTGCTGACCGCGCCTTCGGGCGTCGAGGGCACCGCCAACATCGACTTCGTGCTGTTCCGCGAGCGCTGGATGGTCGCCGAGAACACCTTCCGACCGCCGTGGTACCACAAGAACGTCATGTCCGAGCTGATGGGCAATATCTACGGCGAATATGACGCCAAGCCGCAGGGCTTCGTGCCGGGGGGGATGAGCCTGCACAACATGATGCTGCCGCACGGTCCGGACAACGAGGCCTTCGAGAAGGCCAGCTTCGGCGAGCTGAAGCCGGGCAAGCTCGACAACACGATGAGCTTCATGTTCGAGACCCGCTTCCCGCAGCACCTGACGCGCTTCGCCGCCAAGGAGGCGCCGCTGCAGGACGATTACATCGACTGTTGGGACAGCCTGAAGAAACGCTTCGACGGCACGCCCGAGGGCAACTGGGACTGAGTCGACGCGGGAAAGGGGGGATGGCGCCGCCGGCCCTTCTTGGCCCGCGGGAAACTCACCCCCGGCGTCCTTGGCCCGGCGTATTGGAAAGAGAAGAAGGGGCGGGATGCCTCTGGAAGGACTGCAATGAACCTGATGCAGAGCTGGGTCGGCGGGGCCAATGAGCCCGAGTGCGATTTCCCGCTGAACAACCTGCCCTACGGGGTCTTCGACGATGGCCGCGGCGCGCGCATGGGCGTGGCGATCGGGGACTTCGTGCTGGACGTGGGCGCGGTGGACCATGGGCAGGATCCGGCGCTTTTTGCCGCGCCCGCGTGGAACGCGGTGATGGCGGCGGGCCCCGAGGTCTGGGCGGCGCTGCGCGCGCGGCTGACCGAGCTCCTAGGCGATGAGGCGCATCGCGCCGCGGTGGCGCCGCACCTCGTGCCGCTGGAGGGCGTGTCGCTGCTGATGCCCTTCGCCGTCAGCGAATACACCGATTTCTATGCCGCCAAGAACCACGCCTTCAACGTCGGTTCGATGTTCCGGGGACCCGAGAACGCGCTGCCGCCGAACTGGCTGTCGATCCCCATCGGCTACAATGGCCGCGCCTCTTCGGTGGTGGTTTCGGGCACCGAGGTGCGCCGGCCCTGGGGCCAGCTGAAACTGCCCGACGCCGAGCTGCCGGTCTTCGAGCCCTGCCGCCGCTTCGATCTCGAGCTGGAGATGGGCGCGATCGTCGGCATGCCCTCGCAGGGCATGGTCTCGGTCGCCGAGGCCGACGCGATGATCTTCGGCTACGTGCTGCTCAACGACTGGTCGGCGCGCGACATCCAGGCCTGGGAGTACCAGCCGCTGGGCCCGTTCCAGTCGAAGGCGACGGCGACCACGATCAGCCCCTGGATCGTCACCGCCGCGGCGCTGGCGCCCTTCCGCACCGCGACACCGGAGCGCGAGCGCGAGCTGCTACCCTACCTGCGCGAGCCGGGACCGATGCTCTACGACATCGACCTCGAGGTGGCGCTGGCCCCCGAGGGCGGCGCGGAGACGGTGATCTCGCGCACCAATTATTCGCAGATGTACTACTCTGCCGCGCAACAGCTTTGCCATCACACAAGTAGCGGATGCGCCATGCGCACCGGCGACATGCTGGGCTCGGGCACCATCTCGGGCGCGACGCCGGACAGCCGCGGCTCGCTGCTGGAGATCAGCTGGGGCGGCAAGGAGCCGCTCGAACTGCCCGGCGGCGCGACCCGCAGTTTTCTCGAGGATGGCGACACGCTGACACTTCGGGGGGCCGCGCAGGGCGACGGCTACCGCATCGGCTTCGGCGCGTGTTCGGGCAAGGTCCTGCCCGCCGTGCCGCGGCCCGACTGGACAAAGGAATAAAGGAGGCTCTCATGGCCAAGGCATTCGCGTCGCAAGGCGACATGGAAGAAAAGAAGATCAGCTTCACCGAGGTGGGCGAGGGGCTCTATGCCTTCACCGCCGAGGGTGATCCCAACACCGGCGTCATCATCGGCGACGAAAGCGTGATGATCGTCGAGGCGCAGGCCACCCCGCGGCTGGCGCGCAAGGTGATGGACTGCGTGCGCTCGGTCACCGACAAGCCGATCAGCCATCTGGTGCTGACGCATTATCATGCGGTGCGGGTGCTCGGCGCCTCGGCTTATGGCGCGCGCGAGATCATCATGTCCGATACCGCTGCCGCCATGGTCGAGGAGCGCGGTCAGGAGGACTGGGACAGCGAGTTCGGCCGCTTCCCGCGGCTCTTCCAGGGGCACGAGGAAATCCCCGGGCTGACCCGCCCCACCACCACCTTCAGCGACCGGATGACCGCCTACCTCGGCAAGCGCCGGGTCGACATCATGCACCTCGGCCGCGCCCATACCGCCGGCGACGCGGTGATCTGGGTGCCCGACCAGGAGGTGATGTTCACCGGCGACATCGTCGAGTTCCACTCGGCCTGCTACTGCGGCGACGGCCATTTCGCCGATTGGCCCGAGACGCTGGCCAATATCGCCTTCTACGAGCCCAAGGCCATCGCGCCGGGTCGCGGCGACGCGCTGGTGGGCGAGGCGCAGGTGGCGCAGGCGCTGGAGAACACCGCCGATTTCGTGCGCTCGACCTACAAGCCGGTGGCCCGCGTCGTGGCCCGAGGCGGCTCGCTCAAGGAAGCCTGGGACGCGGTGCGCGCCGAGTGCGATCCGAAGTTCGCCGAATACGCGATCTACGAGCATTGCCTGCCGTTCAACGTGGCCCGCGCCTACGACGAGGCCCGTGGCATCGACACGCCGCGCGTCTGGACCGCCGAGCGCGACCAGCAGATGTGGGCCGACCTGCAGGGCTGAGCGCCGTTCGGCGCGGGGTGCCGCGCCGGACACGATACGAGAACACCCCCGCGCGGCCCGGTGGAGGAGCCCGGCCGCGCGACCAAGGGAGGAGAGAGAATGCCCGCATACAGCTACGCCCCGCAGCCCTTCGTGCGACCGCCCGAGCTTGACGGCACCGCCACCGGCGCGCCGGTGGCCATCGTCGGCGCCGGCCCCATCGGTCTGGCCATGGCGATCGACCTGGCGCTGCAGGGCATCCGCTCGGTGGTGCTCGACGACAACAACGTCGTCTCGGTCGGCAGCCGGGCGATCTGCTGGGCCAAGCGCACGCTCGAGATCTTCGACCGGCTCGGCGTCGGCGAGCGCATGCTCGAAAAGGGCGTGACCTGGAAGGTCGGGCGGCTGTTCCACGGCGACGAGGAGGTCTACAGCTTCGACCTGCTGCCCGAGGAGGGCCACAAGTACCCGGCCTTCATCAACCTTCAGCAATATTACGTCGAGCAGTACCTGCTCGAGCGGGCCCGCGAATTTCCCGAGCTGATCGACGTGCGCTTCCTGTCGAAGGTGGTGGACCATGCTGCCAGCGCCGAAGGCGTGACGCTGACCGTCGAGACCCCCGAGGGCCCCTACGAGCTGGCGGCGGACTGGCTGCTGGCCTGCGACGGGGTGAAATCGGCAACGCGCGAGCGCATGGGGCTCGACTTCACCGGCCAGACCTTCGAGGAGCAGTTCCTCATCGCCGACATCGAGATGGACCAGAGCCCCTTCGGCGATCCCGGCATCGCAGAGCGCTGGTTCTGGTTCGATCCCACGTTCCACCCGGGCAAATCGGCGCTGCTGCACGCGCAGCCCGACAATATCTACCGCATCGACCTGCAGCTCGACCTTGGCGCCGATGCCAAGCTCGAGGCCAGCGAGGAAAAGGTCGTCCCGCGCATCAAGGCCATCGTCGGCGACCGCCCGTTTCGGCTCGACTGGCTGTCGGTCTACAAGTTCCGCTGCATCAAGCTCGAGCGGTTCGTGCATGGCCGCGTGGTCTTTGTCGGCGACAGCGCCCATGTGGTCAGCCCCTTCGGCGCGCGCGGCGGCAATGGCGGCATTCAGGATGTGGACAACCTCGGCTGGAAGCTGGCGGCGGTGCTGAAGGGCGCGGCGGATGAGACGCTGATCGAGAGCTACCACGAGGAGCGCAGCCACGGCTCGGCGGAAAACATCCTCAACTCCGCCCGCTCGACCAACTTCATGACGCCGAAGACCCCCATCGAGGCCCTCTTCCGCCGCGAGACGCTGCGCATGGCCCACGACCAGCCCTTTGCGCGGCGGCTGATCAACTCGGGGCGGCTCTCGCTGCCCTGCTCGCTGGAGGGCTTTGCGCTGCAGACCCCGGGCGAGGGCCTCGTGCGCCCCGGTCAGCCGATGGTCGACGCGCCGGTGGGCAACGGCTGGCTGCTGCCCCTGCTGCAGGGAGCCTTCACGCTGGTCGGCTTTGGTGAGATCGCGCTGCCCGACGTGGGTGTGCGGCGTCTCGGCATCGGCCAGTCGGACCGCCCCTACCCCAGCCATGACGACTGCGCGGGCTATGCGCTGCAGCGCTATGGCACCGGGGTCGCCTATCTCGTGCGGCCCGATGGCCATGCGGCGGCGGTGTTCCACGGCGAAGTACCAGAGCCGGCATTGAGAGAGGCGCTGGCCCGCGCCATGGGCCGCAGCTGCGAAAGGGAGATGGCGTGATGCGCGAGATCTACGAGATGGGGCTCGGCGCCCGCGGGGACGAGGCCTACGAGGCGCTCATGGCGGCGCACGAGGGGCTGACCGAGGCGCAGAGCCACGCGCTCAACGTGCGGATCGTGCTGCTGCTGGCCAACCGCCTCGGGGACGTGGATGCGCTGAAGACGATCCTCGAGACGGCGCGCTCCTATGGCTGACGCGGTGCTCTACGACTACTGGCGCTCGTCCGCCAGCTGGCGGGTGCGCATCGCGCTGACCCTCTCGGGGATCGACTGGGAATGCCGCCCGGTGGACCTCATGGCCGGCGATCAGCGCAGCGCCGCGCATCTGGCGCGCAACCCGCAGGGGCTCGTGCCGGTGCTCGAGATTGACGGGTTGCGCCTGACCCAGAGCCTCGCCATCCTCGAGTACCTCGAGGAGACCGGCCGGCTGTCGCTGCGCCCGGAGGCACCGGCGCAGGCGGCGCGGATGCGCGCCATCGCGCTGGCCATTGCCTGCGATGTGCACCCGGTCTGCAACCTGCGCGTCGCGGCCCATGCCGCCGCGCTGACCGGGCGGGACGACACCCGCGCCGACTGGATGCGCCACTTCATCCGCCCCGGGCTCGAGGCGGTGGAGGCGATGCTCGACGAGACCGGCCCCTATTGCATGGGCGCCGCGCTGACCCAGGCCGACCTGTGCCTGATCCCGCAGCTCTACAACGCCGCGCGCTGGGGGGTGGAGACCAGCGATCTGACGCGGATCACCCGCGTCGCGCGAGCCTGCGCGGAGCTTGACGCCTTCCGCCGCGCCGCGCCCGAGGCGCGGCTCCC
Organism: Salipiger sp. PrR007; assembly: GCF_010499845.1. Classification (NCBI taxonomy): domain Bacteria; kingdom Pseudomonadati; phylum Pseudomonadota; class Alphaproteobacteria; order Rhodobacterales; family Roseobacteraceae; genus Salipiger; species Salipiger sp. PrR007. Next base: position 12,708 of record NZ_JAAGOZ010000014.1, read on the forward strand.
CGCCGCCGTCTGATCCGAACCGTGCCCGGGCAGTGGCGCCCGCAGCTCCAAGGCAGGACCCCGATGACCCCGATGACCAACGCCGCGCAAGAGCAACAGGCACTCGTTCCGACCACCCAGTCGCTGCCCATCGCGCTCATCCGCGCGCGCGAGGCGCTGCTGCGCGAGCTGCGCCCGATGCTGGCCGAGGCCGGGGTGAGCGAGCCGCAATGGCGCATCCTGCGCGTGCTCCTTGAAACCGGCCCCTGTTCGGTGCAGGGGCTGGCCGAGGCGGCCTGCCTGCAACCGGCCTCGGTCTCGCGGATCCTGCAGTCCATGGTCGCGCGGGCGCTGGTGGAGCGGGTGCAGGACCCTCGGAACCGCCGCCGGCAGGTTGTCACGGTGACCGCGGCGGGTCGCGCCTTGGTGAGGCGCTTCACCCCGGCCTCGCGCGCGATCACCGACGCCTTCGCCGAGCGGTTCGGCAGGGACCGCTACCAGTCCCTGATCGCCTTGCTCGACGCCTTCATCTCGGACTGCGACGGGCCGGCCTCGGACTAGCCCCGCCCGCGCAGCGACCACATTGCCTCCTCGCCGCAAATGGTGTCCCATTCGGCATCGCGGAGCGCATGCCCCGGGTGCCGAATGTCCGCAGCTCAAGACGCCATCCAGCCACGGGGACACCATGCAGGGCCAGTCCGAAACCTTCCGCATCGACCGGGTAAAGACGGCAACCCTCGGGCTGGCGCTGGCGGGGCTCCTGGCGGGGCTCGCCCTGCAGTTCTCCGGCCTGCCGGCCACGGCGCGCGCCGCCCTCATGGCCGGCACCCTGCCCGCCCTCGTCGCGCTGCTCTTCGAGATCGTCGGCAGCATCCGGCGCGGCGACGTGGGGCTCGACGTGCTGGCCGCCCTGTCGATGAGCGCGGCGCTGCTGTTCGGCGAAACCCTCGCGGCCTGCATCGTCGCGGTTATGTATTCGGGCGGCACGCTGCTCGAGGCCCTCGCCGAGGGGCGGGCGCGGCGCGAAATGCGTGCGCTGCTCTCACGTGTGCCGCGGTTCGCGATGCGCCATCGGGACGGGCAGATCGATCGCGTGCCGCTCGACGAGATCGCCCCCGGCGACCGGCTGCTCATCCCCCAGGGCGACGTGGTGCCCGTCGATGGCACGATCCTCTCGGCGGGCGCCTTTCTCGACAGCTCGGCGCTGACCGGCGAGTCGCTGCCGCAGCACCTGGCAGCGGGGGCCGAGGCGATGAGCGGCGCGACCAACGCGGGCGAGCCCTTCGACATGATCGCCACGCGGCGGGCGGAGGAGAGCACCTATGCGGGGATCGTCCGCCTCGTCGAGGCGGCGCAGCGCTCGAAGGCGCCGATGGCGCGGCTTGCCGACCGCTGGTCGCTGGGGTTCCTGCTGGTGGCCGTGGCGATCGCGCTTGCCGCCTGGTGGGCCAGTTCGGATCCGGTCCGTGCCGTGGCGGTTCTGGTGATCGCCACCCCCTGCCCGCTCATCCTCGCGGTGCCGGTGGCGCTGGTCGCGGGCCTGTCGCGCGCGGCGCACTTCGGCGTGCTGGTGAAGGGCGCGAAGCCGCTCGAGGCCATGGCCCGCACCCACACGCTGGTGCTCGACAAGACCGGCACGCTCACCGACGGTCGGCCGCAGATCACCCGGATCGAGCGCAGGGATGGCCTGTCCGAGGATGCGCTGCTGCGCCTTGCCGCCTCGCTCGACCAGGTCTCCCGGCACCCCATAGCGCAGGCGATCGTCGCGGCCGCGAAGTCCCGCGGGCTGACGCTCGCCACCCCGTCAGAGGTGCACGAGTCGCCCGGCGAAGGCGTCGCGGGCATGGTCGAGGGGCACAGCCTCCGGGTCGGGGGCTTCAGCTACGTCCAGGCCGCGCTCGACGCGCCCGACCTGCGCCCCGCACCGCCGGGGGCGGGCGCGGTGGTCGTCGCCGTGGCGCTCGACGGGTGCCCGGCGGGCCATCTGGTGATGGCCGACCCGCTGCGCGACGGCGCGAGCGTGGCGCTGCAGGGCCTGCGCCGCGAGGGCATCGCGCGGCTCGTGCTCGCCACGGGAGACCGCCCCGAGGTGGCCGCCCGGGTGACCGACGGGCTTGGGTTCGACGCGATTCACGGCGATCTCACCCCTGACGCGAAGGTCGCGCTGGTGCACAGCGAACGCGAGGGCGGGCCGGTGATGATGGTTGGCGACGGCGTCAATGACGCGCCCGCCCTTGCCGCCGCGGACATCGGCGTGGCCATGGGCGCGCGGGGCGCTGCCGCCTCGGCGGAGGCGGCCGACGTGGTGCTGCTGGTGGACAGGATCGACCCGCTGGTCGCCGGAATCGCGATCGCCCGCGACGCCCGGCGGATCGCGCTGCAGAGCGTCGTGGCCGGGATCGGCCTGTCGGTGGTCGGGATGATCGCCGCAGCTCTGGGATATCTTGAACCGGTCGAGGGCGCGGTGCTGCAGGAGGTGATCGACGTGGCGGTGATCCTGAACGCGCTCCGCGCCGTGCGCATCACGCCGCGCGGGCCGCTGCCGGAGATCACCTAGCCGGGGCACCGGGATGCTGAGCCTCGGCGACAGTGCCCGGCTCAGGCCCGCAGCGCGCTGCGCAGCGTTTCGACCGGAGAACAGCCGAATTTCCTGCGGTAGTGTTCCGAGAACCGGCCGAGGTGGAAGAAGCCGAGCCCGGTCGCCACATCGGTGACCCGCGTGTCGGCGCCGGGGTTCGACAGATCCTCCCATGCGCGCTCCAGCCGCATGTCGCGCAGCACGGTCATCGGGCCACAGCCGTGGCGGGCGCGAAACGCCGCCTGCAGCGAGCGCACGCTTGTCCCGGCCGCGCTGGCGATGTCCTCGATCATCAGCGCCGCGCCAAGGTTCTCGCGCATGAACTCCTCGGCGCGGCGCACCACGCGCGGCGCATGGCCCGGACGAGGGCTGGGCGCGTCGGCCTCGGTCGGCCGGACCTGCGACTGCAAGAGGCCCACCAGCAGCGTGCGCTCGAGTTGCCGCCCCAGCGCCGAGCCCCGCCCCAGCAGGGCGGCCCCGCGCTGCGTCTCGGAGATCACGAACTGCAGCAGGCCGAGAAACGAGCTCCCCTCTCCGCCCGTCAGCGCCTTCGGGCCGTCAAAGCGCAGCGCCGCGCGGTGCGGCAGCCCGAACTCTGCCCGCGCCGCCTGCTCCAGCGCGCGCCGGTCGATCTGCAGCATGAGCTGCACGCAGTGCTCGCTCCAGATCATGCTGACCTCATCGTCGGGATTGAGCACCCCGCCGCTGCCGCCGCCGATCTCGTAGCCGCGCGCGCCGGTGTTCACCGAGGCATGGCCGTGCAGGGGAAACTGGAAGAGATAGAATTGCTCGAGCGGGCCCGGCGCGATCTGGGTCTTCGCGCCATAGGTCAGCACGTTGATCGACAGGTCCTGCCCGTCTAGCCGGTTGTGCCGCGCCGCCAGCGGCCCCCGTCCCATCACCTCGAGGCGATGATCGCAATAGACCTGCGCCACCCGGGCCCGCGCCTCGTCCAGATCCGCCGTTGCAAAGAGACGATGGTTGCCAAGCGGCAATCCCTGCGGTCCCTCGGGACCGGTCTGAAGCTGGCCCATGAGATGCTCCATGCTCGCGTCGGGGTCTTCCTTCAGTTCTAAAACATAATTTGCGCAATCCGGATCCCGGCTGCGCAATCAGGATAGCGCGCATCCGCGGCCCCCCTGCAAGCTTTCATTTCAGAAAAATGACACACAGGGAGCGCGCAATGCGTGGATTGAGAGACAAAGTCGCCATCGTGCCCGGCGGTGCCACGAAGATCGGCGTTGCCGTTGTCGAGGCGTTCAAATCGCATGGCGTGAAGGTGATCATCGCGGATATCGACGCCCAGAACGGCGAAAAGCTGGCCGGTGACGGCGTGGTCTTCGTGCAGGCCGACCTGCGCTCTGACGCGGATATCGCCCGCGTCGTGCAAACCGCCAAGGACCGCTTCGGCCGCATCGATTTTCTGGTGAACGTCGCCGCGACCTATGTCGACAACGGCGCGGAAAGCACGCGCGCGGAATGGCTTGAAGCTTTGGATGTGAACCTTGTCGGCTCGGTCATGCTGATGCAGGCGGCCCGCGAGGAGCTGCGCAAGACCAAGGGATCCATCGTCAATTTCGGCTCGATCTCGGCCCGCGTGGCGCAAACCGGTCGCTGGCTCTACCCGGTGTCCAAGGCGGCGATCCTGCAGCTCACCCGCAATCAGGCGATGGATCTCGCGCCCGACGGCATCCGCGTCAACGCGGTCTCGCCCGGCTGGACCTGGTCCAACATCATGGACAGCCTGACCGGCGGCGACCGGGCCAAGACCGATGCCGTGGGGGGTGATTTCCACCTTTTCCCGCGGGTCGGGCATCCCGAGGAGGTCGCCTCGACGGTGATGTTCCTCTGCTCGGACGAAGCGAGCTTCATCACCGGCACCGACATCCGCGTCGACGGCGGCTACACCGCCATGGGCCCCGAGCGCGCCGAGCCGGCCATCCCGCGCCTGATGGACTGACCCGGTCCGCAAAAGCAAAAGCCAACAGGAGAGAACAATGAAACGCATTTCCATCGTGGGCGGCGGTCAGTCCGGCCTGCAACTCGGCATCGGCCTCGTGCAGAAGGGCTACGAGGTCAAGATCATCCAGGACCGCACCGGGCCAGAGCTCGCCGCCGGGCGGGTCATGTCCTCGCAGTGCCAGTTCGACGCGGCGCTGCAGCTCGAGCGGGATCTCGGGATCAACTTCTGGGAAGACGCCTGTCCGCCGGTCGAGGGCATTTCCTTCACCGTCCCGAACCCCGAGGGTCCGGGCAAGGCCGTCGAATGGTCGGCCCGGCTTGACCGCAAGGCGCAATCCATCGACCAACGGGTGAAGATGCCGCGCTGGATCGAGGAGTTCGAGCGGCTCGGCGGCAAGATGGAGATCGCCACCGCCGACATCGCCCTGCTCGAGCGCGAGGCAAAATCGGCGGATCTGGTGATCGTCGCCTCGGGCAAGGGCGAGATCGGCAAGCTCTTCGAGCGCGACGCCGAGCGCTCGCCTTTTGCCGCGCCGCAGCGCGCGCTGGCGCTGACCTATGTGCACGGCATGACCCCGCGCCCCGAGCATTCGGCGGTGAGCTTCAACCTGATCCCCGGCGTCGGCGAGTATTTCGTCTTCCCCGCGCTGACCCTCAGCGGCCCCTGCGAGATCATGGTCTTCGAAGGCGTGCCAGAGGGCCCGATGGATTGCTGGAAGGACGTCTCCACGCCCGCCGAGCACCTCGCCCGGTCGCGGGAGATCCTGCACAGCTTCCTGCCCTGGGAAGCCGAGCGCTGCGCCAATATCGAGCTGACCGACGACAACGGCATCCTTGCTGGGCGTTTCCCGCCGACCGTGCGCAAGCCCGTCGGCACCCTGCCCTCGGGCGCCCGGATCCTCGGGCTCGGCGATGCGGTCTGTCTGAATGACCCGATCACCGGACAGGGCGCGAACAACGCCGCCAAGGCCGCGGCGGTCTATCTGGACGCGATCGTGGCCCGCGGCGATGCCGCCTTCGACGAGGCCTGGATGCGCGCCACCTTCGAGACCTTCTGGACCTACGCGCAATGGGTGGTCCGCTGGACCAACATGATGCTGCTGCCGCCGCCGCCCTTCGTGCTCGAGCTGATGGGCTCGGCGCAGGTGCTGCCCGACCTGGCGCACCGCATTGCCAACGGCTTCAACGACCCGCGCGACTTCTTCCCGTGGTTCGCCGATCCCGACGCCGCCGGCAGCTATCTGACCAGCCTGAAGGCCGCATGACATGGCCGTCGACATCTCGACCTTCCGCGAGACGATGGGGCTTTTTCCCGGGGCGGTCACGCTGATCACCACCGGCGCGGGGGAGACCCGGCGCGGCATCACCGCCACCGCGGTCTGTTCGGTGACCGACAGCCCGCCGAGCCTCCTGGTCTGCGTCAACAACCGCACCGGCACCTGCCAGGAGATTGCCCGCAGCGGCCACTTCAGCGTGCAGCTGCTCGGCCAGGGTCAGGCCGACGTGGCCATGGCCTTTGCCGGGGCGCAGGGGCAGAGCGGGCTCGAGAAGTTCGCCATCGGCACCTGGTCAAGCTGCCCGCGCGGCCTGCCCCGGCTCGATGGTGCGCTGGCCTCCATCTCCTGCGAGGTGGCCACTGCGACCGAGGCGGGCAGCCACACCGTCTTCATCGGGCGGATCGAGGATGTGGTGCTCGCGGGCGGCGAGGCGCTGGTCTTCGCCCGCTCGAAATTCCACCGGCTGGCCTGCGTGGCCTGACGCCCATTGCGGCACTCCAGAATCAAGGCGCCCCGGCAGCTCACTGCCGGGGCGCTTTTCGTTTCGGACAGGCGGCTGCGGATCAGGCCGCCATCTCGGGATGCAGGTACTGCTCGAGCCCCTTGCGGCAATCGTCGGGCCAGGGGTGCGACTTGTGGTCCTTGGTCGAGGTCATCACGATCAGCTGCTCGATGGTCCAGATCACCTCGCCCTCGACGGTGACCACGGTGTAGAGGTCCAGCGACGACTTGCCGATCTTGCGCACGTGGACGTTGAATTCCAGCACGTCGCCATAGACCGCGGGCTTCTTGAACTCGATGTTCATCTTCACGCTCGGCAGGCCGAGCTGCCGCTCGAACATCAGCTCCTTCCAGGTCACGCCGAAAGACGCGAACATGGCCTCGTTCACGTCGACGAGCATCGACAGATAGGCCGGATGGTAGGCGATCCCGGTCAGATCGCAGTCACCAAACCGCATGGGTTTTTGAATTTTGAATGGCATTCGGGGTCACTCCGTGTCCTGCCCGACCCGATCGGTGTAAGACGCCCTTGTCAGGCCAGCGAGTCGGCGTATTTATATTTTATGTCTAAATAATAGTCAGGCCGGGCGCGAGGTCAAGGAGCGTGCGATTGCATCAAGTTTTATTGGGTGTTTCGCGGTCGAGGGGAAGATCCCCACGCGGAGGTCGGACCGGAAGCTTCAGATCCTAGTTATTTTAGTCTTGAAGTAATTTCGCGAGAAGGTAATCTACCGGAAACCAAACAGGGAAGCTGTGTCTCATGCAAATCGCCGTCCTTGGCGGGGGCCCCGCCGGTCTCTACTTCGCCATCTCGATGAAGCTGCGCGATGCCGCGCATGACATCACCGTCTACGAGCGCAACCGCGCCGACGACACCTTCGGCTGGGGCGTCGTGCTCTCGGACGAGACCATGGCGAACTTCGAAGACAATGATCCGGTCTCGGAAAAGATGATCCGCGACAAGTTCGCCTATTGGGACGACGTAAAGGTCGTGCGCGGCGACGAGGCGATGACCTCGGGCGGCCACGGCTTCTGCGGCATCGGCCGCAAGCAGATGCTGCTGCTCCTGCAGCAGCGCGCCCGCGAGCTCGGCGTGAAACTGGAATTCGAGACCGACATCACCCCCGAGAAGATCGAGGAACTGAAGGCGGGCAACGACCTTCTGGTCGCCGCAGACGGTCTCAACTCGAAGACGCGCAGCCACTTCGAGGACAAGTTCCGCCCCGAGATCGACATGCGCCGCAACCACTTCGTCTGGCTCGGCACGCATCAGAAATTCGACGACGCCTTCACCTTCATCTTCGAGCAGACCGAGCACGGCTGGATCTGGGCGCATGCCTACCAGTTCGACGACGACACGGCGACCTTCATCGTCGAATGCGGCCCCGAGACCTATGAGGCCTTCGGCTTCGACAAGCTGAGCCAGCAGGACAGCATCGCGCTCTGCGAGAAGATCTTTGCCAAGCACCTCGGCGGCCACGCGCTGATGACCAACGCCAACCACATCCGCGGCTCGGCCTGGATCCGCTTCCCGCGGGTGACCTGCGAGAACTGGTTCTTCGACAACGTGGTGCTGCTCGGCGATGCCTCGGCAACGGCGCATTTCTCGATCGGCTCGGGCTCCAAGCTGGGCATGGAAAGCGCCATTTCGCTGGCCGAGGAACTGTCGCGCGACAAGCCCCTCGCCGAGGCGTTGCAGACCTACGAGGACGAGCGCAAGCTGCAGGTGCTGCGGGTGACCTCGGCCGCGCGCAACTCGACCGAGTGGTTCGAGGAGGTCGAGCGCTACCTCGGGCTCGACATGATGCAGCTGAACTACGCGCTGCTCACCCGCTCGCAGCGGATCAGCCACGAGAACCTGCGCCTGCGCGACCCCGAATGGTTGGCCTCTGCCGAAAGCTGGTTCCACAGCCAGGCCGGCAGCAACTCGACCCGCCGCCCGATGTTCGCCCCCTTCAAGCTGCGCGACATGGAGCTGAAGAACCGCATCGTCGTCTCGCCCATGGCGCAGTACAAGGCGACCGGCGGCATGCCCAACGACTGGCACTTCGTGCATTACGCCGAGCGCGCCAAGGGCGGCGCCGGGCTGGTGTTCACCGAGATGCTCTGCGTGTCGATGGACGGCCGGATCACCCCGGGCTGCCCCTGCATCGGCCCCGAGCAGGTGCCCGCCTGGAAGCGCCTCACCGACTTCGTCCACGCCGAGACCGACGCCAAGATCTGTGCCCAGATCGGCCATGCCGGGCGCAAGGGCTCGACCCGTCTCGCCTGGGACGGCATCGACAAGCCGCTCGCCGAAGGCGAAAACTGGCCCCTGCTCGCCGCCTCGGCGATCCCGCTGATGGAGGGCAACGTGGTCCCCAAGGCGATGGACCGCGCCGACATGGACAGGGTGGCAGAGCAATTCATCGAGAGCGTGCGCGCCGCCGACCAAGCGGGCTTCGACATGATCGAGATGCACGGCGCCCACGGCTACCTGCTGGCCTCCTTCATCTCGCCGATCACCAACCGGCGCGACGACGCCTACGGCGGCAGCCTCGAGAACCGCATGCGCTACCCGCTCGAGATCTTCGCCGCCATGCGCGCCGAATGGCCCGCGACCAAGCCGATGACGGTGCGTATCTCGGCGCATGACTGGATGGGCGAAGACGGCGTGACCCCGGAAGAGGCCGTGCAGATCGCGGCCATGTTCAAGGCAGCGGGCGCCGATGCGATCAACGTCTCGTCGGGCCAGACCGACAAGGCCGAGCAGCCGGTCTACGGGCGCATGTTCCAGGTGCCCTTTGCCGACCGCGTGCGCAACGAGATCGGCGCCCCGACGCTGGTCGCGGGCAATATCTACGAGCCCGACCACGTCAATTCGATCCTGATGGCCGGCCGTGCTGACCTCGTGCTGCTCGCCCGCCCGCATCTGGCCGATCCCTACTGGACGCTGCACGCGGCGGTCGAGCTTGGCGACACCGAGCAAGCCTGGCCGAAGCCCTATGAGGGTGGGCGCCGGCAGGCCAACACGCTGGCCGAACGCGCCAAGGCGATGGCCACATGAGCCTCGCGGGCAAAACCGCCTTCGTCACCGGCGGCGGCTCCGGGGTCGGCGCGGTGCTCGCGCTGGCCTTCGCCGAGGCCGGGGCCGAGGTGGTGATCTGCGGGCGCCGCATGGAGCCGCTCGAGACGGTCGCCGCGCGGCACCCGGGGATCCGCGCCGTGCTCTGCGACATCACTGACGAGGCGGCGATCTCTGCCGCCATCGCCGAGGCCCCGCCCGACATCGTCATCGCCAATGCCGGCGCCTCCGAGAGCGCGCCCTTTACGCGCACCGAGCTTGCCGCCTTCGAGCGGATGGTCTCGGTCAACCTCACCGGCACCTTCCTGACCCTGCGCGAGGGGGCAAAGGCGATGAAGGACAAGCCCTGGGGCCGGCTCATCGCCATCGCCTCGACCGCCGGGCTCAAGGGGTATCCCTATGTCGCGCCCTATGCCGCGGCCAAGCATGGCGTGATCGGGTTGGTGAAATCCGTGGCGCTGGAGCTTGCCCGCAAGGGCATCACCGCCAATGCGCTCTGCCCCGGGTTCCTCGACACCGAGATGACCGAGCGCTCGATCGCCAATATCGTGGAAAAGACCGGCCGCTCCGCCGAGGAGGCCCGCGCCTCGCTCGAGGCGACCAACCCGATGCAGAGGCTGGTGCCGCCCGAGGACGTGGCCCGCGCCGCCCTCTGGCTCTGCGGCGAGGGCTCGGAGATGGTCACCGGGCAGGCGATCTCGATCTCCGGAGGCGAGACGTGAGCCAGACCTTCACGATCCGCAGGCAGGTGGAGTTCAACCATTGCGACCCTGCCGGGATCGTTTTCTACCCGCGCTATTTCGAGATGATCTCTGCCGTGCAGGAACGCTTCTTCGCGGATGCGGTCGGCATGGGCTGGGACCGGATGATCTCCGGCACCGGCATGGCGACCCCGATGGGTCAGATCGATTGCCGCTTCCACGCGCCCTCCCGGCTCGGCGACTGGCTCGACCTGTCGCTCGGGGTGAAACGGATTGGCGGCTCTTCGGCCACCTTCCTCATCACCTGCACCAGCGGCGACGAGCGCCGCTTCACCTGCCAGGCCACGGTGATCCACGCCGATGTCGCGCAGGGCACCTCCGCCGCATGGCCCGCCGAGATGCGCGACGCCATGACCCGCTACCTGATTGCCAAGACCCCCGATTGAGAAAGACCGACGCATGACCGCACTGACACCCCACATGTTCCTTCAACCCGACGGCTGGGTGCCGGCCAAGGGCTATGCCAATGGCGTCATGGCCGAGGGCCGGATGGTCTTCACCGGCGGGCTCGTCGGCTGGAACGCGCAGCAGGAATGGGAGCATGCCGACATGGTCGGCCAGTTCCGCCAGACGCTCGAGAACATTGTCGCCGTGCTCGACAAGGCGGGCGCGCGCCCCGAGCACCTGGTGCGGCTGACCTGGTACATCACCGACAAGCAGGAATATCTCGACAACCTGCGCGGCTTCGGCGCCGCCTACCGCGAGGTGATCGGCCGCCACTTCCCGGCCATGGCCGTGGTGCAGGTCTGCGCCCTGATGGAAGACGCGGCGAAGGTCGAGATCGAGGCCACGGCGGTCATCCCCCATGGCTGACGTCGGCGCTGATCTCGCGGTGCGCCCGGACAGCGCGCCGCGCATCCTCACCGTCGCGCCGCAGTCCGAGACGACGGCGCGCGGCCCGGTGTTCGGCGGATGGATCCTGTCGCAGCTCGACCATGGCGCCGGGCTCGCGGGCCGGAAGATCTCGGGCGGCGACGTGGTGATCGCGGCGCTCAAGGAGGTGCAGTTCCACGCGCCCCTCTACGGCGGCGAGGAATTTGCCCTGCACGCCGATCTCAGCCGGCGCGGCAACAGCTCGTTCAACCTTGCGGTCACGGCCTGGGCCGAGCCCGACGGCGCCTGCCGCCGGATCCTCAGCGCCGATGTTCTGCTGGTGGCGATCGACGAGGCGGGCAAGCCGCGCAAGCTTCCGGCCTGAAGCATCGTCGCGCCACAACGCGCGCGCACTTCGGCAGTTTTCGCCTTTTCGATTGCGTCTCTGCGGCATACACGCAACCTTTAAAGTCGAGACCTGAAACGGTTTGGCACAATCTTCCGCCGAGAGTGACTGATGGAACAACCGACCGAACACGAGGTGACTGACGAGCACCTCGCCCGCCAGCGCCTGCGCCTCTGGCTGCAAATGCTCAAGGCCGTGCGCCACGTCGAGGGCACGCTGCGCGAGCGCCTTCGGTCGGGCTATGACACCACGCTGCCCCGCTTCGACGTTCTGGCGGCGCTGCATGCGGCGCCCGAAGGCATGAAGATGAGCGAGCTGTCGCAGCAGCTGGTGGTCTCGAACGGCAATGTGACCGGCGTGGTCGACCGGCTGGTCGCCGACGGGCTGGCAGAGCGCCAGACCGTGGAGAGCGACCGCCGCGCCTTTCGCGTGCTGATCACCCCCGCCGGGCGCACGCTGATGGACGAGATGGTCGCCGAGCACCTGCGCTGGATCGACGGGATGTTCTCCGAGATCTCCGAGACCGACGCGGCGCGCGGCATCTCGATCATGCTCGACATCCGCAACAAGCACTGAGCCGCCCGACCGCGAGATGCAGATACGAAAGGCCCCCGCATCCTGTGCGGGGGCCTTTGCAATTGTCAGCTGACAATTCTCTGCCGGCGGATCAGAGCAGCCCGGTCTCGCGCGCGACGCGGCGGTAGCCCGCTCCGGCGGTGAAGCCGCCGTCGATCACGAAATCCTCGCCGGTGATGAAGCCCGACGCGTCCGATGCGAGAAAGAGCACCAGTTGCGCCACCTCCGTCGCCTCGCCCGCGCGCTGCATCGGGGTCATGCCGATCATCGGGCCGAGGTGCGGCGAGCCGCGGTTGAGGTCGGTGACGATGAGCCCCGGGCAGATCGCGTTGACCCGGACGCCCTGTTCGGCAAATTCCATCGCCGCCGTGCGCGTCAGCCCCCGCAGCGCCCATTTCGACGAGGTATAGGCCGGATCGTAATGCCCCGAGAAGCCGCTGTTGGACGAGATGTTGACGATCGAGCCGCCCCCCGTCCTGGCCATCATCGGCGCCGCGAGCTTGACCCCGATAAAGGCGCCGGTGGCGTTCACGTCGAGCACCTTGCGCCATTCCTCGACCGACATGTCGGCGATGATCTTGCGGTTGATGATCCCGGCGTTGTTGACCAGCACGTCGAGCCGGCCGGTCCAGTCCTGCACCAGCGCCAGCGCTTCGGCCCAGTCCGCCTCGGAGGTCACGTCGAGCCGCTTGAAGCGCACCTCGTGACCTTCGGACGTCAGCCGCTCGGCGAGGGCGACGCCCTCTGCCTCGAGCACGTCGCAGATCAGCACCGAGGCGCCGGCGGTGGCCAGCATCTCGGCCTCCACCGCGCCCTGCCCGCGCGCGGCGCCGGTGACCAGCGCGGTCTTGCCCGAGAGGTCGGTCAGCGCGGACGTCAGCCCGTTGAAATCGATGCTCATGCCTGCACCATCAGCTGGCGCTGCTCGCCAAGCCCGGTTGCGCCGAGGGTGACCACCTGCCCGGCCTTGAGGAAGGTCGGCGGCTTCATTCCCAGACCCACGCCCGGCGGCGTGCCGGTGGCGATGATGTCGCCCGGCTCGAGCGTCATGAACTGCGAGATGTAATGCACCAGATGCGCGACGCCGAAGATCATGGTCTTGGTGTTGCCGGTCTGGCGGCGCTCGCCGTCGACGTCGAGCCAGAGGTCGATGTCCTGCACGTCGGCGATCTCGTCCTTGGTCACCATCCACGGACCCACCGGGCCGAAGGTGTCATGGCTCTTGCCCTTGATCCACTGGCCGCCGCGCTCGGACTGGAAACGGCGCTCGGACACGTCGTTGACCAGCGCGTAGCCGGCCACATGGTCGAGCGCATCGGCCTCGGCGACATATTTGGCGCGGGTGCCGATCACGATGCCGAGCTCGATTTCCCAGTCGGTGCGATCCGAGCCGCGGGGGATCTCGACGTCGTCATAGGGGCCGCAGAGCGCGGTGGTCGCCTTGCCGAAAAGCACGGGCTCGGCGGGCGGCTCCTTGCCGGTCTCGCGGGCGTGGTCGGCGTAGTTGAGCCCGACGCAGAGGAACTTGCCGGGCCGTGCGATGGCCGAGCCGATGCGCGGGCTGCCCTCGACGCGCGGCAGCGTGGAGAGGTCGAGCGCGGCAAGGCGGGCGAGGCCCTCGGGCGAGAGCGCCGCGCCGTCGATATCGGCGACGATGCCGCCGAGGTCACGTATGGTGCCGTCCGCGTCGAGAAGACCCGGGCGCTCGGCGCCGACGGGTCCGTAGCGAAGAAGTTTCATGCGATGATCCTTTCAGGCCACACCGATCAGGCGCGGCGGTAGCCTTCGAGCGCCTCGTCCGGCACATCCTCGAGGTTCTCCACCAGGTTGTCCGGCGTGCGGCAGGTGAGCCAGACCAGCTCTTCGGTGGTGCTCATGTTGACCTCGACATGGGGCATGAAGGGCGGGACGAAGACGAAGTCGCCCTCGAACATGTCGATGTATTCCTTGTAGTCGTCGCCGAAGTAGATGCGGCCGTGGCCCTTCAGCACGTAGCCGCCGGTCTCGCATTCCTGATGGTGGTGCGGCGGCGAGCGGTGGCCCGGCTCGTTGGTGACGCGGCCGAACCAGATCTTGGTCGCCGGCGTGTGCTGCGGGCTGACGCCGGACTTGCGGACGCAATCGCCCGATTGCTGGGTGCCTTCGTCGAGCTCTGCGGACCGCGTGACGACGGGAACGACTCGTTGCTGGGTCATGTGACTTCTCTCCCTGGACAGACCGTGCGGCACGGCGGCCGCGTCGGGAAGAACGCTAGGGCCAAATGTTTTAGGCTTCAAGTTATTTCTCGCGGGCGAGCTGTTGCGCACCCGGAGTCGCTGTGCGGGGTATGGTTCGGAATGCCCCTGAGACATGTATTCCTTGCAGATATTGCCCGCATAGGTGCTCAAAATCGCAGCGTCGGCGGCATTTCTGCCCGGAGGGATACCCGATCAGGGCCAAAAAATGACAGGATTATAAATTTCGTTCTTGAAGAAAAAAATTATATGTATTTGCATGTACCGCAAAGAACGACCGGCCAACGAGTCACTGACACCACCACAGGGAGACCTCCGAATGACCAACCAAGACGCCCTCGCGACGCTGGCCAGCGGCCTGCTCGACGGGTCGATCCAGGTGATCGACTGCACCGCCCCGCTCGGCCCCGACACGCCGCTGCTGAAGCTGCCGCCGGAGATTGCCGACGACACGCCGAAGATCGAGATCCACAAGATCTCGCAATACGGCGACCGCGGCCCGTTCTGGGCGTGGAACTGGCTGAAGATCGGCGAGCACTCGGGCACCCACTACGATGCGCCGCATCACTGGATCACCGGCAAGGACTATGCCGACGGTTCGGTCGACACGATCAACCCGCAGTATTTCGCCGCCCCCGCCAATGTCATCGACTGCTCGAAAGAGGCCGCCGAGGATGCCGACTTCCTGCTGACGGTCGAGCACGTGAAGGCCTGGGAGGCCGAGCACGGCGAGATCAAGGAAGGCGAATGGGTGCTGATGCGCACCGACTGGGACCAGTACAACGGCGACGAGGCGGCTTATCTCAACGCCGACGAGGCGGGCCCGCACACCCCCGGCCCGACCGCCGAGGTGATCCAGTACCTGATGGAAGAGAAAAAGGCGCTCGGCTGGGGCACCCAGTGCATCGGCACCGACGCCGGCGCCGCTGGCGGCTTCGAGATCCCCTTCCCCGCGCACAACCTTCTGCACAAGCACAACCGCTACGGGCTGGCCTCGCTGACCAACCTCGACAAGCTGCCGGCCAAGGGGGCGATCCTCGTCGCCGCGCCGCTGAAGATCGTCAAGGGCACCGGCTCGCCGATCCGCGCGCTGGCGCTGGTCGCCGCCTAAGACGAAGGAGCGCGCGCCGATGACCGTCCCGACCTCTCCCGACGTTGCCATCATCGGCAGCGGCATCAACGCGCTGACCGCGGCGGCCCTGCTCGCCCGGTCGGGACAGCGCGTCGCCGTGTTCGAACGCGAGGCGGTCGCGGGGGGCTGCATGCGCTCCGAGGACCTGGCCGAGGGGGTCACCTACGATCCCCTCGCCACCACCTTCGTTCTCTGGGTCACCGGCGGCGCCCATGGCGCGCTCGGCGCGGATCTGGCCCGGCATGGCGTGGAGTTCTGCGCCACCGACACGCCGACGGGCGTGCTGCTGCCGGACGGGCGCGCGCTGACCTACACCACCGACCGCGCCGCCAATGTCGCGGCCTTTGACGCGGCCCATGACGGCGACGGCGCGCAGCTGGCCCGCGATCTGGAGGCCTTCGGCGCCGACGCCGAGCTGCTCTTTGGCCTGATGGGGGGCGATCCCTGGTCGAAGCAGACCGCCAAGCTGCTCGCCAAGGAGACCTGGAAGCGCAAGCCGCGCGGCCTTGCCACGGTGATGGGCGGGGCGCTGCAGCCGATGCGGTCCTGGCTCGAGAGCGCCTTCGAAAGCGATTTGTCGCGGGCGCTCTGGGCGCCCTGGTGCCTGCACGCCGGGCTGGGCCCGGAGGCGGCATTTTCGGGACAGATGGGCAAGGTGATCGGCTTCGCGCTCGAGGCCGCCTCGGCCCCGGTGGTCAAGGGCGGTGCCGCCAACATGGTGCGCGGGCTCATTGCCATCATCGAGGAACACGGCGGCACTGTACGCACCTCTGCCGAGGTTGCCGAGATCACCCGCGACGGGGACCGGGCCACCGGCCTGCGGCTCGCCAGCGGCGAGACGATTGCCGCGAAGACCGTGCTCGCCTCGGTCACGCCGCAGCAGCTTTACGGCACGCTCGCCGCCGAGCCCGCACGTCAGGATGACCTGCGCAAATACCGCTATGGAAAGGGTAATTTCCAGCTGCACTACCTGCTGAACGGGCCGGTGAACTGGAAGACCGAGGGGCTCGAGACGGTGCAGCTGCTGCATCTGACACCCGGGCTCGACGGCGTGTCCAAGGCCGGGAACGAGGCCGAGCGCGGCATGCTGCCCGAGGTGCCGACGATCTGCGTCGGCCAGCCCTGCGCCGCCGACCCGAGCCGCGCCCCCGAGGGCCAGAGCGTGCTCTGGCTGCAGATGCCCGAGGCACCGCGCCAGGTGAAGGGCGATGCCGCCGGAGAGATCGAGGTGCCCGCCGACGGTGCCTGGACCGAGACCCTGCGCGAGGCCTTTGCCGACCGCATCGAGGCCATTCTCGCGCGGCACATCGACGGCTTTGCCGACAGCGTGGTCACCCGCCGCGCGATCTCGCCTGCCGATCTCGAGGGCTACAACATGAACCTCGTCGGGGGCGACCCCTATGGCGGCGCCTGCACGCTCGACCAGTTCTTCCTCTGGCGGCCGTTCGCCGGCAGCACGCGCCACGGCACCGACCTCAAGGGCCTCTACCACATCGGCGCGTCGACCCACCCCGGGCCGGGCCTGTCCGGCGGGTCGGGCTTCCTGGTGGCCAAGGAGTTGGGCGCATGACAGGCGCGCCCGGGGATCTCGAATCCTTCACCCCCTACCTGCTGAACCGCATCGGCGCGCGCTACAACAAGAGCGTGGAGACCGCGCTCAAGGAGGTCGGCGTCTCGGTGCCGCAGATGCGGGCGCTGGCGGTGCTGGCCGAGAGCGGGCCTTACACGATCACCGAGCTGTCGGTGCTGACCGTCATCAAGCAGCCGACCCTGTCGCGCACGCTTGACGCGATGGAAAGCGCCGGGCTGGTGCGCCGCGAGGCGCAGGACGGCGACAGCCGGTTCCGCAAGATCAGCCTCACCGACGCGGGCCGCACCGCCTACGAGACCGCCTGGCCGGCGATGCAGGCGATGCGCGACCGCATGCTGCAGGCGCTCGACGACGAAGAGCGCGCGACGCTGAACGATCTGCTGCAGCGCGTGCTGCACGACATCCGACACCACGATTTCTGACACGAAAAGACCGGACGGGCGTCATCTCTGACCAGCCCGGGATCGGCACCCAAGGAGACCACCCATGGCCGAGCGTTCCTTTGCCAAGGAAGTCCAGAAGCTGAAGCAGGGCGAGGGCGAGACCTTCACCGGCGAGGGCATCCTCGCGATCACCAAGGCGCTGCTGGAGAACGGCGTCGGCTATGTCGGCGGCTATCAGGGCTCGCCGATCTCGCACCTGATGGACGTGCTAGCCGACGCGCAGGAGATTCTTGGCGAGCTCGGCGTGCATTTCGAGGCCTCGGCCTCGGAGGCGACCGCCACCGCCATGCTCGCCGCCTCGGTCCATTACCCCATTCGCGGCGCGGTCACCTACAAGTCGGTGGTCGGCACCAACGTCGCCTCGGACGCGCTGTCGAACCTCGCTTCGGGCGGGGTCACCGGCGGCGCGCTGATCATCGTCGGCGAGGATTACGGCGAGGGCTCGTCGATCATGCAGGAGCGCACCTACGCCTTTGCCATGAAGAGCCAGGTCTGGATGCTCGACCCGCGGCCCAACCTGCCCTCGATCGTCAAGGCGGTGGGCGACGGCTTCGAGCTGTCGGAACTGTCGAACACGCCGGTCATGCTGCAGGTCGGTATCCGCTCGTGCCACGTGCACGGCCACTTCGAGGCCTCGGACAACAAGCGCCCCGCGATGACCGTCTCGGAGGCGCTGGAGAACCCCAAGCGCAAGCTCGACCGCATCGTGCTGCCCCCGGCGACCTACATCCACGAGGCCGAGAAGCTCACCAAGCGCAAGCCCGCCGCCGAGCGGTTCATCGTCGAGAAGGGCATCAACGAGCGCTTCGGCTCGGCCCGCGGCAAAGTCGGGCTGATCCTTCAGGGCGGCACCTACAACACCGTGGTGCGGGCGCTGAACCGGCTGGGGCTCGCCGATCTTTACGGCGATACCGAGATCGACATGCTGGTGCTCAACTGCGTCTACCCGCTGGTGGACAGCCAGATCCTCGACTTCTGCGAGGGCAAGGACGCGGTGCTGATCATCGAGGAGGGCCATCCCAACTACATCGAGCAGCAGGTCGCCCACATGCTCTACCAGTCGGGCAAGCGGGTGAAGCTCGAGGGCAAGGGCAAGCTGCCGATGGGCGGCGAATACACCGGGCAGGTCATGGTCGAGGGTCTGGGCGCCTTCTTCTCCGAGCACGCGCCCGAGGTGCTTCCGGTCGCCAAGGTGGCGACCAACGAGGAGCCCATCGCCATCCCCGATCTGTCGCAGACCCTGCCGGCGCGCCCGCCGGGCTTCTGCACCGGCTGCCCCGAGCGCCCGATCTTCGCCGCCACCAAGCTGGTCGAGGAAGAGCTCGGCCCGCACCACATCTCGTCGGACATCGGCTGCCACCTCTTTTCGATCATGCCGCCCTTCGACCTCGGCGCGACCACCATGGGCTACGGGCTCGGGCCGGCCTCGGCGGCCGCCTTCCACAACGAGAACAAGAAGGGGCGCCGGGCGATCTCCTTCGTCGGGGATGGCGGCTTCTGGCACAACGGGCTGACCTCCTCGGTCGGCAACGCGGTGTTCAACAAGTCCGACAACGTGATCGTCATCGTCGACAACTTCTACTCCTCGGCCACCGGCGGGCAGGACATCCTGTCGTCGCGGGCGGTCAACAAGACCAAGCAGACGCAGAACTCCATCGTCGACGCGGTCAAGGGCATGGGGGTCAAATGGGTGCGCCAGATCGACCGCACCTATGACGTCACCAAGATGCGCGACACGCTCAAGGAGGCGCTGACCACCGAAGAGGAAGGCCCCAAGGTCATCGTCGCCTCGTCGGAATGCATGCTCAACAAGCAGCGCCGGGTGAAGCCCGAACTGGCCAAGGCGGCCAAGGAGGGCAAGCGCGTGGTGCGCCCGCGCTTCGGCGTCGACGAGGATGTCTGCACCGGGGATCACGCCTGCATGCGGCTCTCGGGCTGCCCGTCGCTCTCGGTCAAGGACACCGGCGATCCGCTGCGCGACGATCCCGTCGCCGCGATCGACCAGACCTGCGTCGGCTGCGGCAACTGCGGCGAGGTGGCCGATGCCGCCGTGCTCTGCCCCAGTTTCTACCAGGCCGAGATCGTCACCAATCCCACGCAGCGCGAGACGCGCCGCGCCGCGCGCAGTGGCCGGATCATCTCGTGGCTGCAGCGCCGCCGCGATGCCAAGCGCGTCGTCTTCGCCTGAGGGTATGCCCATGAACATGCAGACAAAACCGCTCGTCGCGCGCCGCTCCCCGGGACCGGACGGCGAGAAGATCATCACCCTCGCAGCGCTTGCCGTCGGCGGACAGGGCGGCGGCGTGCTGACCAACTGGATCGTCGCCGTGGCCGAGGCCAATGGCTACCGCGCGCAGTCGACCTCGGTCGCGGGCGTGGCGCAGCGCACCGGGGCGACGATCTACTACGTCGAGATGTGCCGCGACACCGGGCGGATGCCGGTGTTCTCGCTGTCGCCTGCCATCGGCGACGTCGATATCCTCATGGCCTCGGAGCTGATGGAAGGCGGGCGGGCGATCCTGCGCGGCTTCGTCACCCCGGGCCGCACCACGATGATCGCCTCGACCCACCGCATCCCTGCCGTCTCCGAGAAGATCGCGCCCGGCGACGGCCGCGCCAACGGCCCCGAGGTGATCGAGGCCATGGGCATCGCCGCCGACCACGTGGTCGCCTTCGACATGGAGACCGTGGCGAAGCAGGCGGGCTCGGTGATCTCGTCGTCGCTGCTCGGCGCGCTGGCGGGCTCGGGCGCCCTGCCCTTCCCGCGCGAGAGCTACGAAGAGGTGATCCGCGCGTCCGGGCGAGGTGTCGAGGCCTCGCTGCGCGCCTTCGGCGCCGCCTATGACATCGCCACGGGCGCGAGCCCTGCCCCGGCCCCCGAGAGCGACGCGGACGCGCCCGTGCCGGTGCTGCACGTGCCCGAAAAGCTGCGCGCGCAATGGGCGGTGCTGGAGACGCGGCTCGCCGCGCTTCCCGTCGAGGTCCGCGAGATGGCCGGGCTGGGGCTGAAGAAGGTCGTCGACTACCAGGATCTGGACTACGGCGCTGACTACCTCGGCATGGTCGAGAAGGCCGTCGCGGCGGATGCCGCCCCCTACGAGATGAGCGCGGCGGCGGCGAAGTACTGCGCCCGGGCGCTCTGCTACGACGATCTGCTGCGCGTCGCCGACATCAAGACCCGCGCCACCCGCTTTGCCCGGGTGAAGGACGAGGTGGTGGTCAACGACGGCCAGCTGCTGATGCTCACCGAGTATTTCCACCCGCGCTTCGAGGAGCTGGCGACCACGATGCCGCGCGGGCTGGGCCGCTGGCTGCAATCCCGCAAGGGGCTCGAGGCCTGGTACACCCGCCACTTCGACAAGGGTCGCCGGATCCGCACCGACAGTCTTTCGGGGTTCGCCCTGCTCTGGCTGGTGTCGTCGCTTCGCCCTCTGCGACGCCGCCTCTTGCGTCACGACAGCGAGATGCGCCACGTCACCGCCTGGTTCGACACTGTGCTGCAGACTGCCGCCGCCGACCGCGCGCTGGCGACCGAGCTTTTGGCCAACTATCGGCTGATCAAGGGATACTCCGACACCCACGCGCGTGGATTGTCCAAGTTTGCCAAGGTGATGGGCGCACGTGATCTGCTCGCGGGCCGCCCCGATGCCGCCGATTGGATGCGCCGGTTGCGCACCGCGGCGCTCGACGATGTCGAGGGCGAGAAGCTCGACGGCGCGCTCGCCACCGTCCGAAGCTTCGCGGGGTGAGCGCCATGGCAGGCCCCATTCTCATCATCGGCGCCGGGATCAACGGGCTCGTTGCCGCGGCGGATCTCGCGGCGCGCGGCAAGCCCGTGCGGGTGCTGGAACGCGGCCCCACACCGGGCGGCGCGGTGCGCACCGAAGAGCTGACCCTGCCCGGCTTCCGCCATGACATCGCGGCGATGAATCTGTCGATGTTCGCGGGCTCGGCCTTCATGGCGCGGCACGGCGCCGAAATGGCCCGTCACGGCCTGGAGTTCGTGCCGATCACCCACCCGTTCGCGCAGGCGCTGGAGCCCGGGGATCACCTCGGCATATCCACCGACGTCGAGGAGACGCTGGCGAGCTTCGCCTGCGAGGCGGACAGGGCGAGCTGGCGCGCGCTGATGGCCGAGTTCCCCGAGCGCGCGGGCGTGCTCGGCGGGTTGCTCGGCACGCCGATGCGCCGCGGCCCGCTCGCGCGCTTCCTCTGGCAGAGCTGGCGCAAGCTCGGCACGGCCCGCAGTCTCGACATGGCGCGCTTTCTGATGACCTCGCCGCGGACATGGCTCGACGAGACCTTCGAGGACCCGCGCCTGCGCACGGCGCTGGCGTCCTGGGGCATGCACCTCGATTTCGCGCCCGACATCGCGGGCGGCGCGATCTTCCCCTACCTCGAGGCGATGGCTGGTCAGGCCATGGGCATGGTGATCGGCAAGGGCGGCGCCGACGTTGCCACCCGCGCTCTGGTCGGCATGATCGAGGCGCATGGCGGCTCGGTCGACTGCAACGTCGAGGTGGCGCAGATCCTGCACGGGAAAGGCCGCATCACCGGCGTGGTCGCGAACGGAAAAACGATTGAAGCCTCAACCATTCTCGCCGGTCTTGCCCCGAAGCACCTGCGCCGGATGCTGGGCGATGGCTCGGGCGATGCGCGCTTCGACCGAGGCCTCGAGAGCTTCCGCCACGCGCCCGGCACGATGATGCTGCACCTCGCGCTCGACGCGCCCGTGCCCTGGGCGGCCGAGGCGCTGAAGCGCTACGCCTATGTCCACGTGGGGCGTTCGATCGACGTCGCCGCCAAGACCTATGCCGAGGCGATGGCCGGGCAGTTGCCCGCGACACCGCTGCTGGTGGTGGGTCAGCCGACGCTGTTTGATCCGAGCCGCGCGCCGCAGGGCAAGCACACGCTGTGGGTGCAGGCACGGGTCGTGCCCGCGGTCATCAAGGGCGACGCCAAGGGAGAGATTTCCGCGACAGACTGGGAGGATGCCAAGGCACCGATGAGCGAGCGCATCCTCGATCTGATCGAGGAGCAGGCCCCCGGGTTCCGCCAGACCATCCTTGCCCGCACCGCCGTCTCGCCCCTCGATCTCGAGGCCGGCAATCCCAACCTTGTCGGCGGCGACCAGATTTGCGGCTCGCACCACCTGACGCAGAACTTCCTCTTCCGCCCGGTGCGTGGCTTTTCCGACGGGCGCACGCCCATCGCCAATCTGCACATGATCGGGGCAGCGTGCTGGCCCGGTGCCGGAACCGGGGCGGGATCGGGCTTTCTTACGGCGCAGGGCCTCAAGTAGGCCGTGCCAGAGGCGCAGAGATGCGCTTGAATAGTTTAAATTTCGAAATTTGAAGGCCGAATCAAAATCACCCGATGAGCCCGAGCAAACCGGGCCGCACAGACCAACAGGAGACAGAAAGATGACCTCCAGCCTACCCCTTTCCCGGCGCGGCTTCATGGGCGCCTCGGCGGCGCTCACCGCGCTTCTGGCAACCGGCACCGGCGTGCTCGCTCAGAGCGGCGATAGCCTGACCATCGCCTACAACCTGCCCGTGCAAAGCTGGGATCCGACCACCGGCCCCGCCGCGGTGAACCCGGCGCTGCAGTCGGTCTACCTCGCGGTCTTCGACCGCTATATCGCGCAGGCCCCCGACCTGTCGTTCGGCCCCGGGCTGCTGACCGACTGGGGCTTCAGCGAGGACAAGTCGCAGATCACCATGACCGTCCGCGAAGGCGTCACCTGGCACAACGGCGCGCCGCTGACCCCCGAGGACATCGTCTGGTCGCTGACTCGCGCGGGCACCCCCGAAACCGGCAACCCCATGCAGTTCGTCTGGGGCAAGATCGGCAACTTCAGCGTTGACGGCAACGTCATCACCGCCGACGTCAAGGACTTCGAGCCCGCCTTGTTCAAGTGGATGGCCTTCCTGACCGCCTTCGTGCTGCCCAAGACCTATTACGAGGAAGTCGGCGCCGAGGGCTTCGAGAAGGCCCCCATCGGCACCGGCCCCTATATGGTCGACGCCTTCGAGCAGGGCGCCTACGTGCGGCTCAAGGCCTATCCCGGCTATTGGGGTGACAAGCCTGCCTTCGAGACCGTGACCATCAAGTTCGTCACCGACGCCGCCTCGCGCGTGGCCGAGATCGAGTCGGGCAATTCCGATGTGACTTCGAACATCCCCTACGAGGAATACGACCGGCTGATCGCCAAGGACGGGCTCGAGGGGGAGGCCGTGCCAATCACCGACATCGGCATGATCTTCCTCAACGACATCGACGTGATGCTCGACAAGAACGTGCGGCTTGCCGCCCATCACGCCATCGACAAGCAGCTCATCATCGACCGGCTGCTGCGCGGCTACGGCGTGCCGCTCTCGACGCTCGAGGTGCCGGGCTATGCCGCCTACGACGAGAGCATCACCGTCGACTACGATCCCGAGAAGTCCAAGGAGCTGCTGGCCGCCTCGGGCTATTCCACCGACACCCCGGTCAAGTTCACCATCCAGACGACGCGCGGTTTCAAGCCCAAGGATTACGAGATGATCCAGGCGATCGTCGGCATGTGGCGCAAGGTCGGGATCGAGGCCGAGATCGAGGTCTACGAGATCGCCAAGCACTACGAGCTGCGGGCCGCCGACACGCTGGCTCCGGCGGCCTTCTACAACTGGGGCAACTCGATCGGTGATCCCTCGACCTCGACCGGGTTTGCCATGTTCGGCCCCTCGCCGCACGCGGTCTGGGACAGCGCCGACCTGGTCGAGAAGATCGGCCCGCTCTTCGCCGAACCCGACGAGGACAAGCGCATCGCCGGTTACAAGGACGTCTCGCGCTACATCGCCGAGGAAGGCTATGTCATCCCGCTGCTGCAATACGTGATGCCGGTGGTGTTCCGCAGCACGGTCGCGGTGACGCCCTACACCTCGGGCGACCTGTTGCCGCAAGCGATCTCCAAGGCCTGATCCCGCGCATCTTGCAAGACCGCCCGGGCCGAGCGTCGTCTCGGCTCGGGCGCATTGGAGGGTTCTGACCCCATGTTGCTGAAGACGATCCTGATCCGCCTTCTGACCACCGCCGTCACGCTGTTCGGCGTTGCCGTCGTGGTCTTCGTGCTGGTGCGCGTCGCGCCCGGCAACCCCATCGCGATGATGCTGCCCCCCGGCGCGACCGAGTCCGACATCGCCGCGCTCGAGGCGCTCTACGGCTTTGACAAGAGCCTGCCCGAGCAGTTCGTCATCTGGCTCGGCGGCGTGCTGCAGGGCGATTTCGGCACGTCGATCACCCTGCGCCGCCCTGTGGACGAGCTGGTGCTCTCGCGCCTTCCTGCCACGCTGGAGCTGTCGATCATGGCGCTGCTCATCGCCGTGGCGCTTGGGGTCACCGTTGCGGTGATCGGCGCGCGCCGGCGCGGTACCGCCACCGAGGTCGGGCTCGACCTGACGAGCGGTGCGGTGCTTTCGGTGCCGGACTTCCTCTGGGGGCTGGTCTTCGTGCTGCTCTTCGGGGTGCTTTGGCCGGTGCTGTCGATCTCGGGCCGGATCGATCCGCAGATCGACGTCGATTTCACCTCCAACTTCTACACGTTCGAGGGGCTGCTGCGCGGGCGTTTCGACGTGGCTGGCTCGACCCTGTCGCACATGCTGATGCCCGCGCTTGCGCTGGCCCTGCCGCTCGCGGCGATGATCGCGCAGTTGCTGAAGCAGAACCTGAAAGAAGTGCTGCTGCAGGATTACACGACGCTGGCCCGCGTCCGCGGCTTCTCCGAGACCTCGGTGATCCTGCGCGAGGCGCTGCGCAACGCGCTTCTGCCGACGCTCACCCTTGTCGGCGTGCAGTTCACCTTCCTCATCGGCGGCACGGTCATCGTCGAGCGCATCTTTTCCTACGAGGGGCTGGGCAACATGGCGATCGACGCGGTGATCAACCGCGACCTGCCGCTGATCCAGGGCATCGTGCTGCTCTTCGCCGCGCTCTTCATCGTCATCAACCTGCTCGTAGATCTGTCCTACACGCTGCTGAACCCGAGGCTCCGCCATGGCTGACATCACCGCTGCCGCGCCGCGCCGCCGCGCCCGCAGGCTCAACCTCCGGCTCTGGCTGCCGCTGCTGTGGCTGGGCACCGTGGCGCTTGCCGCGATGTTCGCCCCGCTGGTGGCGCCGCAGGATCCGCTGATGCAGGATCTCATGCTCGAACGGCTGCCCCCCGCCTTCATGGCCGGCCACGAGCCGGGCTACTGGCTGGGCACCGACAGCCTTGGCCGGGACGTGCTGTCGCGCATGATCTACGGCGCCCGCATCGCGCTTTTCGTCAGCCTCATCGCCGCCACCGTCACATGTGTCTTCGGCGCCGCGCTCGGCCTTGTCGCGGGCTATTTCGGCGGCTGGTGGGACCGGGTGATCTCGCGGCTGGTCGACATCTGGATGGCCTTCCCGCCGGTGCTCTTCGCGGTGCTGCTGGTGGCGGTCATGGGGACAGGGCTCACCTCGGTCATCGCCGCCATCGCGCTGATCGACTGGACCCGGTTCGCGCGGGTGATCCGCGCCGAGACCATGGTGCAGGCGCGCATGGACTACGTCGACAGCGCCCGCATCGGCGGCGCCCGCCGCCTTGGCACGCTGCTGAGCGAGATCCTCCCAAACGTGCTGCCCTCGATCATTGCGCTGCTGATGCTCGAGATGGGCATTGCGGTGATCGTCGAGGCGATCCTCAGCTTCGTGAATCTCTCGATCTCCTCCGATGATCCGACCTGGGGCTCGATGATCGCCGAGGGGCGCAACGCCATCCACTTCGCCTGGTGGGTGCTGCTCTTCCCGCTGATCGCGCTCTTTCTGACGGTGCTGAGCTTCTCGACCCTCGGCGAGGGTCTCAAACAACGCTTCGATCCGGTGCTCCAATGACAGGCTCGCAAACCCACCTCAATACGCTCGACGTGATGCAGCTCAGCATCGCGCTGCCCAACGGCCACCGCCTGCTGCGCGACGTCTCGCTGAGCCTGCGCCCCGGCGAGGTCCGCGCGCTTGTCGGCGAAAGCGGTGCCGGCAAGTCGATGATCGGCAAGGCGGTGCTCGGCATCCTGCCACAGAACCTGCGGGTGACGGGGGGCGAGATCCTGCTCGAGGGGCAGCACCTGAACGCGATGACACCCTGGACCCGGCGGAAGACCGTGGCGCAGAGCGCCGCGCTGATCCCGCAGGACCCGCTCACCGCGCTGAACCCGGCGCGGCGGATCGGCCCGCAGATCACCGATCCGCTGGTGCGCATCCACGGCTGGAGCCGTGCCAAGGCCCGCGACACCGCATTGGCGCTGCTGGACAGGGTGCACATCCGCGATCCGAAACGGGTGATGGAGAGCTACCCGCACGAGCTTTCGGGCGGCATGCGCCAGCGCGTGCTGATTGCCGCCGCCTTTGCGCCCTCGCCCCGGCTTATCGTCGCGGACGAGCCGACCACGGCGCTCGACGTGACGGTGCAGAAGCAGATCCTGCGGCTCATCCGGGAGTTGCAGCAGGAGACCGGCACCGCGGTGCTGTTCGTCACCCACGACATGGGGGTGGTCGCCAAGATCAGCCAGCAGGTGACCGTGCTCTTTGCCGGCAAGGTGATGGAGGACGCGCCCACCGAGCGCATCTTCACCGACCCCGCCCATCCCTACACCCGCGCCCTGATCGCGGCGACGCCGAGCTATGCGGATCTCGACCGGCCCTTCTCGCCGGTGCCGCAGGCGCTCATCGCCGAGCTGCAGGGTGCCATTGCCCAAGACGACGCCCGGCAGAAAGGAGGCGCGCGATGACCGCCCAGACCCAACCGCGGGCACCGGCTGCCGAGGCGGTCGAAACCGCCCCGAGCCTCTTCACGGTGCGCGATCTTCGCCTCTCGTTCCCCGACCTTGCGCGCAAGCCGCTGCTCGGCGCCGCGCCGCGCACCGAGGTGCTCAAGGGCCTCAGCTTCGACATCCCGGCGGGCAAGATCACCGGCATCGTCGGCGAGAGTGGCTCGGGCAAATCGACGGCCGGCCGCTTGCTGGTGCGCCTGCTCGAGCCCGACTCGGGCAGCGTGCTCTACGGCGGGCAGGACATCGGCCATCTCGACGAGGCGGCGCTGCGCCCGCTCCGGCGCGATCTGCAGATGATTTTCCAGGACCCCATGTCCTCGCTCAACCCGCGCCACAAGGTCTGGCGGATCATCGCCCAGCCGATGAAGCGCTATGGGCTCGGCGGCACCAGGGCCGATGCGATCGCGGCGCTCGGCAAGGTTGGCCTGCCCCCGGCTTTCGCCGAGCGCTACCCGCACGAGCTGTCGGGCGGCCAGCGCCAGCGGGTCGGCATCGCCCGGGCCATCGCGCTGAAGCCGCGGTTCATCCTCGCCGACGAGATCGTCTCGGGTCTCGACGTCTCGAGCCAGGCGCAGGTGCTGCTGTTGCTCAAGCAGCTCGCCCGCGAAATGGGGCTGACCATCGCCTTCATCAGCCATGACCTTTCGGTGATCCGCCACCTTTGCGACCGGGTGATCGTGCTGAACCGGGGCGAGATCGTCGAGCAGGGCTCGGTCGAGGCGGTGTTCCGCGCCCCGGCCTCGGATGTCACCAGAACGCTGCTCTCGGCGATCCCCCTGCCCGAGCTCGATCCCGCCTGGCTGGACTAGCGGCGCCGGGATCGCGGGGCGGAACATTGATGCGTGAAGCAGTTGACCCAGCGTCTGCTTCACGCGTGTTGCGCAACAAGTTAAACTATCGGCGAAAAAAACGGAAATATCTTCGCAGAGCGGAAAAATCTTCTTCAGGATTAAACTTTATACTTGAAATAAAATCGCGGCCGTAGCGTGATGAGTCCAAGACCGGCACCCAGGAGGACTTCATGCTTGGCCCCAGCGCTCACACCGACAGCTTCAGCCGCGACAATCTTCCGGCGGCCGAGCTCCAACCGGTTTTCCTGCTGGAGACGTTCTCCTATCCCGAGCACATCAACGCCGCTGTCGAACTGACCGACCGGATGGTCGAGAAGGGCTTCGGGGACCGCGTCGCGTTGGTCGGTCAGGGCCGCAGCCGCACCTATGCCGAACTTGCCGACTGGACCAGCCGCATCGCCCGCGTGCTGATCGAGGATTACGGCGTTCAGCCCGGCAACCGCATCCTCATCCGCAGCGCCAACACCCCCGCGCTTGTCGCCTGCTGGCTCGGCGCCACCAAGGCCGGCGCCGTGGTGGTCAACACCATGCCGCTGCTGCGCAAGAAGGAATTGATGCAGCACCTCGACAAGGCCGAGGTCTCGCTGGCGCTCTGCGACACGCGGATGCTGGACGAGCTGGAGGCCTGCCTGCCCGAGAGCAAGTTCCTGAAACGCATCGTCGGTTTCGACGGCACCTCCGGGCTCGACGCCGAGCTCGACCGTGCCGCCGCCGCCAAGCCCTCGGGGCCCTGCTGGGTCGAGACCGGGCGCGACGACGTGGCGCTGCTGGGGTTCACCTCGGGCTCGACCGGGGTGCCCAAGGCCACCATGCATTTCCATCGCGACCTGCTGATGATCGCCGACGGCTACGCGCGCGAGGTGCTCGAGGTGCAGCCCGAAGACATCTTCGTCGGTTCGCCGCCACTTGCCTTCACCTTCGGCCTTGGCGGGCTGGCCATCTTCCCGCTGCGCTTCGGCGCCAGCGCCGTGCTGCTGGAAAAGGCCGCGCCGCCCGATCTCATCCGCATCATCGAGCAGCACCGCGCCACCATCTGCTTCACCGCCCCCACCGCGTATCGCGCCATGATGCTGGCGATGGACGAGGGCGCGGACCTGTCGAGCCTGCGCTGCGCCGTCTCGGCGGGCGAGACCCTGCCCGCGCCGGTGTTCGAGGCCTGGGAGCAGAAGACCGGCAAGCCCATCCTCGACGGGATCGGCGGCACCGAGATGCTGCATATCTACATCTCCAACCGCTTCGGCGACGCCAAGCCCGGCTGCACCGGCAAGCCGCTGACCGGCTACGAGGCGAAGATCGTCGACGACGAGATGAACGAGGTGCCGCGCGGCACGCCGGGCCATCTCGCGGTGCGCGGCCCGGTGGGCTGCCGCTACCTGGCCGACGACCGGCAGACAAAATTCGTCCGGGATGGCTGGAACCTGCCCGGCGACACCTTCGTGCAGGACGAAGAGGGCTATTTCCACTTCGCTGCGCGCTCGGACGACATGATCGTCTCGTCGGGCTACAACATTGCCGGGCCAGAGGTGGAAGCCGCGCTGCTTGCGCATCCGGACGTGATCGAATGCGCCGTCATCGGCGCCCCTGACGCCGAGCGCGGCATCATCGTGCAGGCCCATGTGGTGCTGCGCGAGGGGGTCGCCGCCGACGCGGCCACCGCCAAGGCGCTGCAGGATTTCGTCAAGGCGACCATCGCTCCCTACAAGTATCCCCGCTCGGTCATCTTCACCGAGGCGCTGCCGAAGACCGAGAGTGGCAAGATCCAGCGCTTCCGCCTGAAGGATGCCGCGCCCGCCCCGGCAGGCGCCTGACCGGAGCGCTTCGGCGCGACCCTAAAGATGGCTGCCCCCCGGCGCTCGCTGTCGAGCGCCGGGGCCTTCGCATGCCATCACCGCGGAAGAAGTGCGGGATAACTATTTTAATTATAAATTTTCCTCTGACGCAGGAGCTGCGCCCATGCCTGCTCAATTTTGCGGAAAACGTCGCGTAAAACACAAGACATCCTCCTGCATACCGTTCTCTCACGTTGACTTTTAATTGAAGTCTAAAGTAAATGTTTGATGAATTGCCGGAACGAGGGAGCGCATGGAATGTCACAAGCAAGACGCCTGACCTGGGTGATGAGGCTCTGCGGCGGCATCTCCGCCGCCGCCCTGGCGCTGCTGAGCATTCTCGTGGTGGGCGACGTGGTTCTGCGGAACACCGGCCTCGTGCGCTGGTCCTGGCTCAACGAGCTGACCGAGTATCTTCTGACCATCTCGACCTTCACCGGCGCGCCCTGGGTGTTGCACAACCACGGCCACGTGAACGTCGACGTGCTGCTGCGCACCGTCAGCGCGGCAAAGGCGCGCTGGCTGGTGAAGGCCTCGAACCTCTTCGGCGGGGTGATCTCGGCGATCCTGCTCGTCGTCGCGGTGCGGGTGACCTTCGACAGCTACGCGCTCGGCTCGCTGGTCTTCAAGAACCTCATCTTTCCCGAATGGTACCTCATGACCCCCATGGTGCTTTGCTTCGGTCTTTGCACGGCCGAGTTCCTGGCCCGCATCGTGACCGGCGAGGTGCGGATATGAGCTGGCTCGAGATCATCGCGCTGCTCGGCGGCGTACTGGCGATGCTTTTTGCCATCGGCACCCCGGTCGCGCTGGCGTTTCTTGGCGCAAACCTGATCGGTGCCTGGCTGTTCCTCGGCAGCGGCGCGGGCATCGAGCAGCTGGTGCGCAACGCGTCCATGTCGGTCAATTCCTTCTCGCTCGTGCCGATCCCGCTCTTCGTGCTGATGGGAGAGCTGCTGTTCCATTGCGGCCTCGCCTACAAAGCGATCGAGGCGATCGAGCGCTTGCTGCACCGCCTGCCCGCCCGGCTCGGCTGCGTCTCCGTGGTCGGCGGCACCGCCTTTGCGGCGCTCTCCGGCTCGTCCATCGCCAACACTGCGCTCCTTGGCGGCACGCTGTCGCAGGAAATGCTGCGCCGGGGCTATTCGACGACGCTGGCGCTCGGGCCGGTCATGGCGGTGGGCGGCATTGCCGTGTTGATCCCGCCCTCGACGCTGGCGGTGATGCTCGGCTCGCTCTCGGGCATCTCGATCACCCAGCTGCTGATCGGCGGGCTGGTCCCCGGGTTGCTGATGGCCGCGCTCTTCCTGCTCTTCGTCATCCTCACCGGCCATTTCCGCCCGCAGAGCGCACCGAGCGACACCAGCGCCAGCGCCTACACGCTGGCCGAGCGGATCGTGCCCTTCCTGCGCGACGTGGTGCCGCTCTTCGGCATCTTCGTCGCGGTGATCGGCAGCATGCTCGCCGGGATCGCCACCCCGACCGAGGCCGCGGGTCTTGGTGCCTTTGCCGCGCTCATCGCCACCGCGCTCTACCGCAAGCTGAGCTGGGCCGCGCTGACCAAAGCGATGACCGAGACCGCGAAGGTCTCGGTGTCGATCCTCTTCATCATCGTCGCCTCGACGACCTTCTCGCAGATCCTGTCGTTCTCGGGCGCCACCTCGGGCATGTTGCAGCTGATCAACGCCGTTGACCCCACGCCGATGACGCTGATCGTCTGCATGCTGCTGATCCTGCTCGTGCTCGGCTGCTTCATCGACCAGATCTCGATGATGATGATCACCCTGCCGATCTTCATGCCGCTGGCCCATGCCGCGGGCATCGAGGTCGTCTGGCTCGGGCTGATGATGCTCGTGGCGATCGAGCTCGGCATGCTGACCCCGCCCTTCGGCATCCTGCTGATGGTCATGCAGGGCGCCAGCCGCTCGGTGCCGCTGGTCAGCATCTACAAGGCCGCCGCGCCCTTCATCCTGATCGAGATCGGCGTGCTGATCCTGATGCTGATGGTGCCGCAGCTCACACTCTTCCTGCCCGCGCTGGTGCGCTGACAGCCCCTTTTCCAAGTCCAACAGTCCGGAGAACAAAAATGAAAATCCGCTCCCTCAAAACGGCAGGCATGGCCGTTGCGGCAGCGCTCGCCCTGGCAAGCCCGCTCGCCGCGGCAGAGACCACGCTGCGCGCCATCACCGCCTTCCAGCCCGGCACCACCTTCGCCAAACCCTTCGAGGATTTCGTCTCGAAGGTGAACGCGCAGGGTGAGGGCGTCCTGAAGATCGAGGTGATCGGCGGGCCCGAGGCCATGCCCCCCTTCGAGATCGGCAACGCGCTGTGCAACGGCATTGTCGACATCGCCAACACCACCGCGGTGTTCCACGCCAGCCTCGTGCCCGAGGGCGTCGCCATGACCCTCGCCACCCGCCCGATGTCGGAGCTGCGCGAGAACGGCGGCTACGCGCTGATGAACCAGTTGCACGAGGACAAAGCCCGGATCCATTGGCTGGGCCGCCTGACGCAGGGCATCAACTACCACATCTACCTCAACGAGGCGCCCGAGGGCGGCAAGCTCGACGGACTGAAGCTGCGCTCGGTGCCGGTCTACCAGGCCTTCTTCAAGGATCTTGGCGCCACCCCGATGCAGACCGCCCCGGGCGAGGTCTACACCGCGCTCGAGCGCGGCGTCATCGACGGCTATGGCTGGCCCTCGATCGGTGTCTTCGACCTTGGCTGGCAGGACAAGACCGGTGCGCGGGTGAACCCCGGCTTCTACCAGGTCGAGACCGGCCTCTACCTGAGCCTCAAGACCTGGCAGTCGCTGTCCGAAGAGCAGCAGGCCTTCCTCAGCGACCTGATGATCGAAACCGAATCCTCCTCCTCGCTGGTGCAGGACCTTGCCGAGGCCGAGAAAGCCAAGCAGATCGAGGCAGGGATCGAGATGATCGACCTCGACGCGGATGCGGCCACCGAATTTGGCGCGCTGGCGCAGGAGTCCGGCTGGAAACCGATCCTCGCGACCAGCCCCGAGCACGGCGCGAAGCTGCGCGAGCTCTTCGCCGACTGACGGCGGACGACCGGTCCAAAACAGTCAGCCGGGGGCCCATGGCCCTCGGCTTTTTCTATTCCGTTTCTATTCCATTGACGGGACGCGCCGCAAAGTTCCGCCCCGCATCTCTGGAGCATCCCCGCCCTACTGGCGGATTTTCGACGGTTTTCGGAGTTCCAGCACTGCGAGGTTTCTAGGGAGCACAACCTGTGGCAGTCTCGGACTCATATCAAGAGTCCGCAGGATTGATCGCGGAGACATCGGAAGGCCAGGACGTCCATGACGACCCAGCACAGCAGACGCGACTTCCTGCGAGGGCAACCGACCCGCCCCTCCGCCCCTTTGATGCGGCCTCCTGGCGCGCAGTCCGGGTTTTCTCAGCTCTGCAACGGCTGTGGCGCCTGTGCCCGCGCCTGCCCCGAAGCGCTCATCATCCGCCACGAGATCCGCCAAGAGGGCCCCGCCGGAGGGTCGACGCCGGTCGTCGATTTCTCGAAAGCGGCCTGCACGTTCTGCGGAGCCTGCGCCGCGGCCTGCGAGACCGGCGCCCTGCGTTCCGAGGCCGTGTCCGACTGGCCGTGGCGCGCCGTCATCACCGACAGCTGCCTTTCGCTCAATGGCATCTCCTGCCGCTCCTGTGAGGACGCCTGCGCGCCCCGCGCCATCCGCTTCCGCCTGATGACCGGCGGCCGGGCCGCGCCGGAGCTCGACACCGCGCAATGCACCGGTTGCGGCGCCTGCGCCGCCACATGCCCTGCCGGGGCGGTGGCCTTCGAGCGGCCCGCGCCCGTCGCGGAGGGCTCGGGATGAACATCTGCGGCTGCCTCGTCCATGTCCTAAGAGACGCGCTGCCCGAAGCCCGGGCACAGATGGAAGCGCTCGACGGGGTCGAGGTGCATGCCGAAACCGAAGACGGCCGGCTGGTGGTGGTGGTCGAGGACACCGACACCGCCTTTGCCTCGGACATCATCATGTCGCTGCACCAGATCCGCGGCGTGATCTCGCTGACCATCAACTACCACCATTTCGAAGAGCCCCCGCAGCGCCCATCCCCCGCCGCCCCCCATCCGGAGACCTGACCCATGACCATTTCGGACTCGCGCAGGACTTTCCTCAAGGCCACCGCCGCCGCCAGCACCGCCGCCGCCGCGGGCATCTCTCTCGCCCCTGCCGCGCTGGCCCAAACCCCGGGCAATTCGGACATCCGCTGGGACAAGGCGCCCTGCCGGTTCTGCGGCACAGGCTGCTCGGTGCTGGTGGGCACCAAGGAGGGCCGCGTCGTCGCCACGCAGGGTGACCCCGAGGCGCCGGTGAACCGCGGCCTGAACTGCATCAAGGGCTATTTCCTGTCGAAGATCATGTATGGCGCC
Source organism: Salipiger sp. PrR007 (assembly GCF_010499845.1). Lineage (NCBI taxonomy): Bacteria > Pseudomonadati > Pseudomonadota > Alphaproteobacteria > Rhodobacterales > Roseobacteraceae > Salipiger > Salipiger sp. PrR007. The sequence continues at coordinate 46,948 of NZ_JAAGOZ010000014.1, forward strand.
GACCGTCTGACCACACCGATGCTGCGCAAGTCGGGCGGACAATTCGACAAGAACGGCGAGTTCGAGCCGGTGAGCTGGGATGAGGCCTTCGATGTCATGGCCGAGAAGTGGAAGGCGGCTTTGGCCGCCAAGGGACCAACTTCGGTCGGCATGTTCGGCTCGGGGCAATGGACGGTCTGGGAGGGCTACGCCGCCTCGAAGCTGATGAAGGCGGGGTTCCGGTCCAACAACATCGACCCCAATGCCCGGCACTGCATGGCCTCGGCGGTGGTCGGCTTCATGCGCGCCTTCGGCATCGACGAGCCGATGGGCTGCTACGACGACTTCGAGCAGGCGGACACCTTCGTGCTCTGGGGCTCGAACATGGCCGAGATGCACCCGATCCTCTGGTCACGGCTCACCGACACGCGACTGACCAAGCCCGGAGCGCAGGTGCACGTGCTGTCGACCTTCGAGCACCGCAGCTTCGAGCTCGCGGACAACGGCATGGTGTTCACCCCGCAGACCGATCTGGCGATCCTCAACTACATCGCCAATCACATCATCCAGACCGACGCGGTGAACTGGGACTTCCTGGAAAAGCACGTCAACCTGACCAAGACCGCCACCGACATCGGCTACGGGCTGCGCGACACCAACCCGCTGCAGCAGGCCGCCGCCAATCCCAACTCGGGCGAGCTGACCCCGATCGACTTCGACGAATACGCCGCGGCGGTCTCGGACTACACGTTGGAGAAGGTCGCCGAGATGTCCGGCGTGCCGGCGCATCAGCTCGAGCGGCTGGCCCAGCAATATGCCGATCCGGACCGCAAGGTCATGTCGCTCTGGACCATGGGCTTCAACCAGCACACCCGCGGCTCCTGGGTGAACGGGCTGGTCTACAACATCCACCTGCTGACCGGGAAGATCTCCGAGCCGGGCAACTCGCCCTTCTCGCTGACCGGCCAGCCCTCGGCCTGCGGCACCGCGCGCGAGGTGGGCACCTTCTCGCACCGGTTGCCTGCCGACATGGTGGTCACCAACCCCGAACACCGCGCCCATGCCGAGGAGATCTGGAAGCTGCCCGAGGGCACCATCCCCGACAAGCCCGGCCTGCACGCGGTGGAGCAGAACCGCGCGCTGCGCGATGGCAATCTCAACGCCTACTGGGTGCAGTGCAACAACAACATGCAGGCGGCGGCCAACATCAACGAGGAGGGCTGGCCGGGATATCGCAACGCGGACAATTTCGTGACCGTCTCGGATGCCTATCCGACCGTCACGGCCATGTCGGCCGATCTGATCCTGCCCGCCGCCATGTGGGTCGAGAAGGAGGGCGCCTACGGCAACGCCGAGCGCCGCACCCAGTTCTGGCGCCAGCAGGTCATGGCCCCGGGCGAGGCCCGCTCGGATCTGTGGCAACTCATGGAATTCGCCAAGCGCTTCACCGTCGAAGAGGCCTGGGGCGACGCGCTTGTCGCCAAGAAGCCCGAGCTGGCCGGCAAGACGCTCTACGAGGTGCTCTACCAGAACGGCACTGTCGACAAGTTCCCGCTCGAAGAGACCGCCGAGGGGTTCGACAATGTCGAGGCCCAGCACTTCGGCTTCTACGTCCAGAAGGGTCTCTTCGAGGAATATGCCACTTTCGGGCGCGGCCATGGCCATGACCTCGCGCCGTTCGAGCAATACCACCAGGCGCGCGGGCTGCGCTGGCCCGTGGTCGATGGGCAGGAAACGCTTTACCGCTTCCGCGAGGGCTATGACCCCTATGTGCCCGAGGGCTCGGAGGTGTCCTTTTACGGCTACCCGGATGGCAAGGCGAAGATCATCTTTGCCCCCTACGAGGCGCCGCCCGAAGTGCCCGACGACGACTACGACCTCTGGCTCTCGACCGGGCGGGTGCTCGAACACTGGCACTCCGGCTCGATGACCCGCCGCGTTCCGGAACTGCACCGGGCGTTCCCCGCCGCCGTCGTCTTCATGCACCCGGAGGACGCCGAGGCGCGGGGCCTGCGGCGCGGGCAGGAGATCAACATCTCGACCCGCCGCGGCGAGATGCTCAGCCGGCTGGAGACCCGCGGCCGCAACAAGCCGCCGAAAGGGCTCGTCTTCGTACCGTGGTTCGACGAGAGCCAGCTGATCAACAAGTTGACGCTCGATGCCACCTGTCCGCTCTCGAAGCAGACCGACTTCAAGAAGTGCGCCTGCAAGGTCGAGCGCGTGTGAGCCGATCCCCCCGGCCCTGAGGGAGACGTCAGAGGAGGCCCGTGATGCCCGCCGCTGCCACGCCGCTGTCGCCGCAACGCCGAAGGTTCCTGATGGACACCGCGCGGATGGCGGGCGGCTGCGCGCTGGCCGGGGGCGCGCTGGCCTGGCTCGGCCATGATGCCCGCGCCCTGCCCGCCGAGGCGCTGCGCCCGCCCGGAGCCCTGCCCGAAGTTGATTTCCTCGGGGCGTGCATCCGTTGCGGGCTCTGCGTGCGCGACTGCCCCTATGACACTTTGGCGCTGGCCGAATTGGGCGAGGACGGACCGGCCACCGGCACGCCCTTCTTCACCGCCCGCGAGGTGCCCTGCGAGATGTGCGACGACATCCCCTGCGTCGCCGCCTGCCCCACCGGCGCGCTCGATCCGGCGCTCACCGATATCGACGCCGCGCGCATGGGCACCGCCGTGCTGGTCGATCAGGAGAACTGCCTCAACTTCCTCGGGCTGCGCTGCGACGTCTGCTACCGGGTCTGCCCGGTGATCGACGCCGCGATCACCCTCGAGCTGTCGCACAACGAGCGCTCGGGCCATCACGCGATCTTTGCGCCCACGGTCCACGCCGAGCACTGCACCGGCTGCGGCAAATGCGAGCAGAGCTGCGTGCTGCCCGAGGCGGCGATCAAGGTGCTGCCGCTGCGGCTCGCCCGCGGGGCCCCTGCCGCGCACTACCGCAAGGGTTGGGAAGAGATGGAGGAGCATGGCGGACCGCTGGTCGAGGGGATCATCGACCTGCCCGACCGCCTGCCCGGGCCGGGCACCGACACCCTTGCCGCGCCGGGCGGCTTCGAGCCGAGTTTCAGGCTTCCGGGCGCCCCCGTGCCGGGAGCGGGCGAATGACGGCAAGAACGCGACTCCCGGTCGGCGAAGAGGCGATCCGCCTCAAGGGCTGGTGGCGGGCGCATCGCTTCCTGCTCCTGCGGCGGCTGTCGCAGGCCTTTTTCCTCGGGCTCTTCCTGCTTGGGCCGTGGTTCGGGCTGTGGTGGGTGGCGGGCACGCTGGCGGGTTCGCGCACCTTTGGCATCCTGCCGCTGACCGACCCGATGGTTCTGGCGCAGAGCCTCGTCGCCGGGCACCTGCCCGAGCTGACGGCGTTGATCGGCGCCCTGATCGTGCTCGCCGCCTACGCGCTGATCGGCGGGCGGGTCTATTGCTCCTGGGTCTGCCCGATCAACCCGGTGACCGATGCCGCGCATTGGCTGCACGCGAGGCTCGGCCTGCAGAAGGGCTGGCAGCCGAAGCGGCACACCCGGCTGTGGCTGCTCGCCATGGTGTTCGTCGTCTCGGCGCTGACCGGAACCATCGCCTGGGAGGTCGTCAACCCGATCACCATGCTGCACCGCGGTCTGGTCTTCGGCATGGGTTTTGCCTGGGCGCTCGTGGCGCTGGTCTTTCTCTTCGACCTGCTGGTTTCGCGCCGCGGCTGGTGCGGGCATCTCTGCCCGGTGGGCGCCTTCTACGGCCTGCTGGGCACGCATAGCCTGCTGCGGGTCAGCGCCACGAGACGCGCCGCCTGCGACGACTGCATGGAGTGCTTCGCCGTCTGCCCGGAAAACCACGTCATCGCCCCCGCCCTGCGCGGCGCGCCGGGCAAGACGCCGCTGATCCTTTCGCCCGATTGCACCAACTGCGGCCGCTGCGTCGATGTCTGCTCGGTCAATGTCTTCGAGTTCACCCACCGCTTCGACCAGCACGTCGAAGTCCTGCCACCACCGGACCGCTCCGGGACAACCGCCGCCTGAGGGGATTTTCCCTGCGAGACAACTAAGGAGAGCGCCCATGAAACTGACGGTCATCGCGAAGATCGCCGCCTTCGCCTCGCCCCTGCTGGTCGCGGGGCTGGTCGTCGCACAGACCTCGGGAGGCGTCCAGGACCTGCGCGGCGCATCGGTCGACCAGGAACTTGAGCCGCCCGAAGTCTATCCCCAGCAGCTGGGCCGCGAGGTGCGGAACTACCGCCAGCAGCCGCCGGTCATCCCCCATTCCATGACCCAGTACCAGATCGACCTGCGCACCAACCAGTGCCTCAGCTGCCACGACTGGAGCAACGCCGGCGACCGCGGCGCCCCGACACTGTCGATGACCCATTACCTCGACCGCAGCGGCAACCAGCTCGACACCGTCGCCGGCACCCGCTGGTTCTGCAATCAGTGCCACGTCCCGCAGGCGGATGCGCCGGCGCTGGTCGGCAACGACTTCGAAGCCTCCAGCGAAATGCGCTGAAGCAACGGCCCAATGGGAGAGACGAGATGCCGGACAACAACACGCACGGCGACAAGCCCGGCCGCCGCAACATTCTGCTCCGCATCTGGGATGCCTTCTGGAGCCCCACCGGGCTGTTCAGCACCGGCTTCCTGCTGATCGCGGGGTTCCTGGCGGGCATCCTCTTCTGGGGCGGTTTCCACTGGTCGCTGGAACTGACCAACACCGAGGAGTTCTGCACCTCCTGCCACTCGATGGAGACCAACCTCGGCGAGTACCGCCAGACCATCCACTACAACAACCACTCGGGCGTGCGGGCGATCTGCTCGGACTGCCACGTGCCGCACGAGTGGCAGTACAAGATGAAGGCCAAGATCATGGCGGTGAAGGACGTCTACCACGAGGTGATGGGCACCATAAACACCTCGGAGAAATACGAAGACCGGCGGCTCGAGATGGCGGCGGCGGTGTGGAAGAAGATGAAGGCCACCGACAGCCGCGAATGCCGAAACTGCCACGCTTTCGAATACATGGATTTCACCATTCAGGAGACCCGGGCAGCGCAGAACCACCAGCGCGCGCTCGACGAGGATATGACCTGCATCGACTGCCACCAGGGCATCGCCCACGATCTCGCCCCCGGGTACCTCGAGGAGTACCAGCACGTCGTCGAGACGCTCGCGCAGACCAAGCTGCAGGATGCATCGGGGGGCGTCGATGTCGCCTCGATCAAGTCCTACCTGGGCATTTCCGCCGATTGATCCGAAGGGCGCCGGAGCGGCCCGTGCACGCCGCCGCGCCAGCAACGTAGGGAGACACGACCATGCTGAGCCTGCTTGATCTTCTCGGCACCATCGGGGGCAGCATCCTCGGCCTGCCGGGCATCCTTGGCGTCACGCTCGGCATGACGACGCGGAACTGGATCGTCGCGATGATCCTTGGCGGCGCGATCGGCGTGCTCTCGCCGCTGATTCTCGGCGGTCACCAGTCCGCCCATGTGCCGATCTCCACGCTGGAATACAGCATCTCGACACTCATCGGCATCCTTGCCGGGCTGATCGGCTGCGCCGTGCGTCGCAAGGGCGCGCGGGTGTGATCGGCGGCAAAGCTGAGCTTCACCTCGCCGGGGCCGTGCGCCGCGTGTGAATCTGCTTAGGTCTGCCTCGGTCCTGGTGTATCCTTGATCGACCGCGCGCCGTCATTCGGGGGCGACCGGTCTCTCGGCCTGCGCCTGCGCGCAGCTTGGTTCATTCCAGTATCAAATTTCAGAAGATCGACGCCCGGCCCCGGCCGCTGCTTGGCATTTTCGAAAAGGAGATTGGAAGTGTCTAAAAAGATCCTCGCGGTTGCCTCGGCGGGCGGGCATTGGCAGCAGCTCCAGCGGGTCCGCCACGCCTTCGATGGCGACGAGGTCTTCTTTTTGACCACGCTGCGAGGGCTGCCAGATGATTTCGGCGCCCTGCCTGCGGCGATCATCCCCGAGTGCAATCAGAACACGCCGCGCGCGGCACTTCGCTGCTTTGCCGCCGTCTGCCGCATCGTGCTGCGCGAGCGTCCCGACATCATTGTCACCACCGGTGCGCTGCCGGGGCTCATCGCGCTGGTGGCCGGGCGTCTGGTCGGCGCCAAGGGGGTGTGGATCGACAGCGTCGCCAACGCCGAATGCCTCTCCACTTCTGGGCGGCTCGCCCGCCATGTTGCGCATCTTCGGCTGAGCCAATGGGAGCACGTGGCCCGGGAGGCGCAGGTCGAATACGCAGGGTCCATCCTGTGATCTTCGCAACCGTCGGGACCCAGCTGCCCTTTCCGCGGCTGATCGATGCGCTGGACGCCATCGCGCCGCGGCTCGCCGAGCCGGTGATCGCCCAGGTGGGCGCCTCGGTCGCGGGACATTGGGCCAATCTGGACACGCGGCAGACGCTCCCCCCACATGAGTTCAGCGCGCTCTTCGGCGAAGCGCGGGTCGTGGTGTCGCACGCCGGGATCGGCTCGATCCTCTCGGCCCGGCGCTTCGGAAAGCCGCTGATCCTCTTTCCCCGGCGCGCCGCACTCGGCGAGCACCGCAACGATCACCAGATGGCGACGGTCCGCCACGTGAAGGGCCTGCGCGGCGTGCACGTGGCCTTCGAACAGGGCGACCTCGAGCGGCTCCTGCTGAGGCCCGGCCTTGATGCGGCCGGCGAGGACGGCGCCCCCAGCCCCGAGCATCTGGCGCTGATCGAACGGCTTCACAGCTTCATTCACGACCTGCGCTGACGCTCGCTGCAGCCGGTTCCCGTGAGCGCTTGCGCCACGGCCTCGACGATCACCGGGGTGATGAGATGTGCCGCCGTGCCCGGCTCGGGATGCAGCCCGTCCCTCGACAGGCCGCGGGCTGAGGGCGGCAGGGCCAGCCACCTCGGGTAGAGGTCGATCAACCCCAGGCCCATGTCCTTGGCCAGGGTCCGGTATTGCTGGTAGTGCGCGCGCAGCCGCGGCCGGCTCAGGCCGCGCAGGCCCTGTGCCGGGCTCATCGTCATCAGCGCGATCGTCGTTGCGGGAGATGCGGCGCGCAGCGCGCGGATGAGCGCGACATGCGCTTCGGCCGAGCGTGCCAAGGACATCCCCCCGGTCACATCCGCATCGTTGATCGCGAACTCGACAAGCAGCAGGTCCGGTCTCTCGGCGGCGACCCGCGCCACCTGCGTCAGCCCCCACTCCGACCCCGCGCCGTTTTTCGCGACGACCAAGACCGCCACGGGATGGCCGATGCACCTGCTCAGCCGACCCGCCACGTCCCCGGGCCAGGGCTCTCCCGCGGTCAGGCTGGTGCCGAGGACGGCGAGCCGGATGGGCCGCCCCTCGGGCAGGGCCAGCGCGAAGGGCCGGTCCCCGAGCCGGGGCACGGGCCGCAGCTCGACTCCCGCCCAGCGGGCCAGCACCAAGCCGGTGCCCAGGAGCCCGAGCGTGACGAGGATCATGAGCAGAGCGGCCCCGGGCCGCGAAAGCAGCATCAGGTCTCCCCGGCCGACGCGAGCCGACTTTCGGTCTCGTCTGCGGAGGTGAACCGTCCGAAACGCCCCACGTCGATGCCCGAGCGGACGATCTGCGCCGGATTGCCCGCGACGATGCTGCGCGGGGGCACGGACTTGGTCACCACAGCGCCCGCCGCCACCACGCTGTTGTCGCCGATCTCGACCCCGGGCAGGATCAGCGCCCGCCCGCCGATGAAGCAATTCCGGCCCACCCGCGTGTGCAAGTAGAGCCCCCGCGTCATGTCATGGGTCAGGATCCGCGCCTCGAAGGCGACGTAGCTGTTCCTGCCGACATGCACACCGATCGGAAAGGTCCGGTCGAACTTGGCCGACAAGGAAAACTGGCAGCTCGGGTCAAGGTCCATCTTCCAGACGTGCACCAGATAGGCCCGGCGCAGCGACACCAGCAGATTGCGCAGCGGCGCGAGACGGTTCAGCCCCCGCCGGCGCGCCTTTTTCATCTTCGGAACGCTTTGATCCACCATGTAAATCGCCAATCCAATGGGTCCCTGAATTATCGTCGCCTGGGGCTCCAATTCTCCTCCATGCACCTCAAGTGTGATCTGATGGGTGTAGCAGTTCAATCAACCAAGGCCACCCAACACCCATTGAGTTATTTTTCTGTAACGCTCCCTCAATTCACGAAACATATCATATTGATTCGCAATATCACTCCTAAAAGATTCGGCCAGGCCGACAAAACAAACCAGATTTTCCTAACCTCTTTCCAGATGCGCCATTTCCCGCCGAACGCACCCGCGTATTGTGGCAGCAAATGCGACAATGTGCCGGGTCTTATGCTAGGCTGCAGAGAGTTCCCCCCTTGGCCAGTACAGTTCCGCGGTAGCCGGGCACTTCGACGAGGTTGGAGCACGTGATGAGCCTCCTGAACATCCTTCTGTTTGCCTATCTGGCGACCGTCGTCGTCGCGCTCACCCTCACTCACCGCGAGCGCAGGCGGCATGGCCACAGGTCATGGCGTCACGCAGTGCTTGGCGACGCCCTGTGCTTGGTATGGCCCCTCGTGGCGGTCGCCATGGCACTTTTCTGGCGGTCGCCAGCCTCGCGGACATAGCGGCGGGACGCGGTCGCTGGACGCACCCCCACCTTCCGATGCGTCGATCCGGCGGTGACCCCGCTCTTGGGAAGGCGAAAGACCCCTCCTCAGTGGCCCGTGCCGGAGCAGACGACGAAGACCGTCGCCAGCATGATCCGCAGATCCGTTTTCAGCGACAGTCCGTTGTTGTAGCCGGTGTCGAACCGCGCACGGTCGGCAAAGGACGTTTGGTTGCGTGCCTCGATCTGCCAGAGGCCGGTGATGCCGGGCCGAAGCTCGAAGTAGTCGTTGCCGGGATAGAGCGTGCGCTGCGTTTCCAGCATGGGTCGCGGGCCGACGACGCTCATGTCACCGACGAAGACATTCCAGAACTGCGGCAGCTCGTCGAGCGAGGACTTGCGCAGGAAATGGCCGAGCTTGGTGATCCGCGGGTCTTGTTTCAGTTTCTGGTCCCGTTCCCATTCCTCTCGCGCTTCGGGGCAGGCCGCGAGGTGCGCATGGAGCAGCTCTTCCGCGTTCGGGACCATCGAGCGCAGTTTCCACATCCGGAAATGCCGTCCTCCCCGCCCAAGCCGGATCTGGCTGAAGAAAGGGTTGCTCCGATCCGTCGCAACAAGGAGCACCAAGGGCAGCAGCAGGACAAGGGTCAACGGGGCGGACAGCAGGACCAGCGTCAGATCGAGAACCCGCTTGCCGACGTTCCGATAGAACACATGCCCGAGGCTCCCTCCCCGGGCGCCGAAGACCGGGTCGAGCTCAAGGGGTGAGCCGTGGAGAAGGGTGACCCAGTCGAACGTGATGCCAAATCGTCTAATTTTCATATTGGCCCCCCAGAGGATTTCCAATTCAGACGCGGATCACGCGCCGGAAATCATAGATTTCAGGATGAAAAGCAGAGATCGCTATCGAAATATTTCACGGGGTATTTCACACGGTCCGGGCAATATGCCGCGCGCAGAGCGAGAGACTTGCCCTTCGTCATCACGTTGACGAAGCACCATATATGCATGAAATTTACGTCGGCGGTCCGCAGAAAGGGTGTCGCAGATCCCGGCTCCGCCGATTCCTTATAATTAATTCATTGCGCGCCAATTTGCACGTCTAGGTCGATCTTCCTGCGGGATTTCGCCCATGGCGGTTGCGGCGTGCAGTGCCTTGTCGGGAAATGCCAATCTACCGCGCAGTCCGCGGACAATTGCGGCGCGCGTCGTCCGCTCCAGCCAGATCACCGAAACGTTACGCCTGGATATCCGGGTCGGGTGCGCGCCCCGGCGCCGCAACGCGGCGGTCTGGTCCGCAGAGCACCCCTGCCAGAAAGCTCCGGTAGAGATCGAGCCGCCGCAGCGCCTCGCGGTTGGCGCTCTCGATCTGCGCGGCGAGCTGGCCGCGCCTGTCGAAGCCGTCGAGGATCAGCGCCTCGACCTCGGCACTGCTTGCGGTGCGGCAATCGGCGACATGCCCATAGCCGAGCGTGCCGAACAGGCCGAGGAACTTGCGGCTGTAGGCCATGGGCAGCACCGGCACACCCGAGGAAAAGGCGGCGATGCAGGCATGCATCCGCGCCCCGAAGACATAATCCATGGCCGAGATCACGCTCTTTGCCTCGCTGGGCCCGGGCGCCGGTGGCTCGACGATCACTGCCGGAAATTCCGCGCCGAGCTGCTCGCAGGCGCGCTGGTCGTCCTCTCCCGCGCCCGAGGCGCTGTCGATGATCACATGTCCGATGAGATGCACCACGCAGTCGTCCCGCTCCGAGAACTCCCGGATGAGGCGCCGCAGCAGTGTCGGGTAGTCCATCTTCAGGCCGAACTCGTTCTTGCCGGTGTAGCCGCCCGCGAAGAGCAGACCCGAGACATTGATCCCGACATGGATCTTCCCGTCGACCTCATGTGCCTTGGCGCGCGGCGCATAGGGCAGGTGAAAGGCGACGTCCGTGGCCTCGATCAGGGTGATGCGAACGTCCCCGAAGCTCCGCACATACTCCGAGGACAGCGCATCGCGCGCGCAGACAAAGGCGGCGCGGCGCAGGATCCAGGCAGCGGCGCGCCGGGCCCAGACGCGATTGAACGGGCCGATGGTCTGGGGCGCAAAGCCGAGCGGCGTGCCGGTGCCGGTCACCGCTGCCTGGGCGGCGAGCTGCATCACGAAGCGCTTGGGGCCGTAGATGTCGGTGAAGCTGTCGCCGCCGCAGATGTCGAGCACCAGATCGCAGCGCCGGGCCATCGCCCGCAGCCCGTCGCGGCGCAGGATGAAGCCGCGGGACAGCGGGTGATAGCGCAGGTTCGGCCGCTCGATGTAGACCGGGTGCGGCTCGTGCCAGGCGGTCAGCTCGAAGCGGATGTCCCGTCCGAGCGTCGCCGCCACCTCCTCGAGAATGCGGATATCGGAGAGGGTCAGCGCGCCGATCCCCAGGTTCGACGAGGTGACCGTGTGCCCCAGAAGGCCGATGACCAGCTCCCCGCCCGGGTCGCGCGGCATGGGGCTCATGCGCGTCATGCCCCGCTCGAATTCAACGTGGTGGCCGCGCGCGACGCGCCCTGCCCCTCCGGATCCGGCGCGAAATGGGTGTCCGACCCGATCATCGAGACGCCCTCGTAGCGCGAGAGGCCCGGCGTCGGCCCGATCATCTCGAGCAGCCGCTGGTTGCTTTCGGCAAAGGCGCCCGCGTAGCGGCGGCGCACCACCTCGAGCACCGGTCGGCGGCCGGCCGCGTAGCGCCGCAACGGCGGCAGTTGGAAGAGCTTCGACGTGCCCCGGTGCAGCCAATGCCCGGCGGCGCCGAGATCCACCAATGTCGCGGTCGAGGTCGGTCCGCTGCGCAGCAGATTCACCACACGCAAGGCGCCGACCGCCGCCTCGGGGGCGCTGGCGCCGACCCGCGCGCGGTTGACCTGCCGTGGCCCGGCGATGCCGCTGAACTCGGCCACCTGGGTCGCCACGGCCATGGGGTCCGCCGCCAGCGCCTCGTTGGCAACCACCAGCACATTGCCCGCCCCGAAGAGCCGCCGGTATTCCGCCACCAGACGGTCATATTGAAAGTGCCTGTGATCGAAGGCGCCGTAACCCGGCTCGACCCGGGCGTCGAAGAAGTCCTGCGGCGACAGGGTTCCGGCGCGGCGCAGGTATTGCATGTAGGTCGAGACGATGGCGGCGAGCTGCTCGCGGATGGTGATGAGGATCCGCGCCCGCGGGAAACAGACCTTCAGCCGCTCGGCGCAGAGCAGGCAGTCGCGCGCGCCAAAGAACGGGTTGCCCGAGAGGATCTCGGACGAGAGCATCGGCACAGAGCCCACCGGCACCTGCGCGAGCGGGCCGGCGACGCGGGCGGCGACCTCTTCGGGATCGAAGGCCAGCGGGTAGGGCCGGACCAGCGTCTCGAAGATCTCGCGGTGGTCCAGCAGTTGGACATAGCCGTTCTCGGGCACGAAGAGCGTCCGCTGGAGCCAGGTCGTCCCAGTCTTGTGGTAGCCGATGTGGATGAGACGCGGTCCCGCCGCGGGGGAACTATCCATTCGCGGGGCCTCTCTTTGCGGACGGGGCAGCGCTCCGCTTCAGCCTCAGCGACAGGAAGCGCAATGCCTCCTGCATGGTCATCGCGCTGCACAGCAGGGCGACGAGCAGCAAGAGGCTCCGAAGGCTGAAGATGTGGGCGGGATCCGACGGGACCGGCCAGATCTCTGTGACCAGGACCAGCAGCGCAAAGCTCGCCCCGGCGAGGACGAGCGGCCAGATCATCACCCCGGCCTTCAGGCCGACCCGGTGCCGGACCAGCGCGATCGAGGTGAGGCCGGAGAGCACTTCGCCGACGATCGAGATGAGCACGATCTGCCGCAGATCGGCATCGAGCCAGAGCGCCGCCGCCAGCGCGACCGGCAGCACGCTGACCCGCACCAGGCTGGCGAGCATTGGATTGCTGGTCTGGCCGGTCGCCACCGCAATGGTCGAGGGGCCGGAGCGGGCGACGCGCAGCCCCTGGGCGATGCAGAGCAGCACGAGCAGGTCGACCGCCGCAGCAAACTTCGCGCCGAAGAGCATCACGAAGACCCAGGGCCCGATGATCGACATGACGACCGCAAAGGCCAGCCCCGCCAGCAGCGGCACCTGCAACGACACCTGTACCACATCCTGAAAGTCGCTGCCCGCGTTTCGCCGCTCGGAAAGCAGCGGCAGCATGAGGGTTTGCAGCGTCTTGCCGATGATCAGCGTCGGGGTGAGCGCCAGCGTCAGCGCGGCGCTGAACCAGCCCAGTTCTGCCAGCCCCATCCGGTTCGCGACGATCAGGCGCTCGCCGTTCATCACCACGAACATCAGCGCCCCGTTGATCATCAGCGGCAGGCCGAAGCCGGCGATGCGCAGCATCAGCTCCCGGTCGAAGACGGCGCCGTAGCGGCGCTCGGCATAGACGTGCGACAGCAGCACCATCAGCGCGTGTTGGATCAGGATCGACAGCATCATCGCCCGGTAGTCCCGCAGCCAGTAGGCCAGCGGCACCACGGCAAGACAGGCGACAAGCTGCGCCACCAGCGGCGTCATGACGATGCCACGGAACTCCCGCCGCCGCTGCACGCGGAAGATGTCGAGATGCCGGAAGCCACGCATCATTGGCACCAGCGCCAGCGTCTTGAAGGCCGGCAGCGCCTCGGGCGCCTTGAAGAAGTGGGCCAGCAGCGGCGCCAGCAGGAAGAGCAGCAGGGCCAGCCCCATGCCGCGGGCGATCTCGAGCAGGTGCATCGTGTTCTCGAGCCGCGGATCGTCGCCATCTTCGGCCTGCACCAGCATCCGGTCACCGGCCATGTTCGAGGCCAGCTCCAGCACCGCGACGATGATCGCGAAGGTCATCGCCACCCCGTAGTCCTCGAGCGGCAGCAGCCGGGCGAGGAAGACGTTGCGCACGAAGAGAAACAGCGCGCCAAGCGCGTTGCCGCCAAAGATGAAGAGGCCGCTGCGGATCATCGCGCCCCTCCGCCGATGGGTGCGCGGCAAGGCGGACCCTCGGGCCTCTCACGCTTCATCGAGCGGCCTCCCCATGGCTTGGCGCAGCATCCAGCCCGCGCGGACAAAGCGCAGCCGGAAGAGCGTCGAGGCTGCCCGCCTCCTCTCTGCCGCCGAGCCGAGCCGCGGCGAAAACAGCACCTTGGGCAGATGTCCAAAGGGCGAAAGCGTGACCAGCGCCGCGCGTGCGATCCATGGCAGGCGGGCGGCCTGTCCGGGGTGGGCCAAGGCAAAGCTCTCGCGGGTGAGCCGCAGCCACTTCCTGCGCAGCGCCGGCCAGTCGGAGCGGCTGGGGTGGGCGACCACGAGATCGGGCGCATAGTCGATCCGGTAGCCCTTGGCGCGCGCGCGGTGACACCAGTCCTTGTCCTCGGCGAGCCCGTGGGCCAGTGGCCCGGTGTCGTCGTAGATTTGTCGCCATGTCAGCAGGTTGGCGGTCACGGCAAACCCGTGGTGCCGAACGTAGTCCTCCTGCCGGAAGGCAAAGACCGACTCGAAGGCCTGCGCTCCGCTGCGCGGCGGCGGCGTTTCGTCGAAAATCCGCACCGCCCCGCCGACGATCTGTGCTGCCTCGATGCGGCGGAAGGCGACGGCCAGCCAATCCTCGGCAGGGACGCAGTCGGCGTCGAGAAAGAACAGCCGCGGCGCACGGCTTTCGGCCACGCCGCGATTGCGCGCGGTGGCCGCGCCGCGCCCGGGCTCGGTGACGAAGCGCACCTCGGGATGACGCGCGGCCAGCGCCTCGAGGCTCTCGCTGGAGCCGTTGTCGATCACCAGCACTTCGACCGGCAGGGGGCGCGGGTTTTGCTCGAGCGCCGCGAGGCAGCGCGCGAGGCGGTCCAGGTCGTTGTAATGGGGGATGATGACCGCCGCGGCCGGGCTCTTCGGAGGGCTCATCCGGTGTTCCTCTCGTCCTGCGCCGCGCCGCCTTCAGACGGCTCCTCGATGACCTTGAGATCCGCCATTTTCACCGGCCATGGCGGCCTGCGCTGACCCACGACCCGCGCGGGCGCGCCCGCGATGATCGAGAAGGGCGGAAAGCGGCCCCGCACCACGCTGCCCGCGCCGACCACGCAACCATCGCCGATCTCGGAGCCCGCCAGCACCGTCACCCCGCTGCCCAGCCAGACATCGCGCCCGATGACGACATCGCGCTCTTCCATTTCCTGATCGGTCACCGGCTGGCCGTCGTTGAAGCGGTAGCTCGCCGCCGTGACCATGACGTTCGGGCCAAAGAGCGCGTTCTCGCCGACGATGATCGCCCCGGTCGAGGGCCCGGCCCAGAGAATGCAGCCGCCGTTCACATGCACCCCGTCGCCGAGCCGTATCCGCTCCGGCTCGGAAAACCAGGCGGTGGGCGAGATCGTCACCCCCCTGCCCCGGTGGATGCGGCGCAGCGGCGCCACATGGCTGTAATTGTAGAAGTTCATCACCCTGAGCATGTGCAGGTAGGCGCGCGGGTCGATCACCGCGCCGAGCAGTCTGAGGAACCGGCGAAAGCGGGACATCGCATTCTTTTTCGACATGAAACGTCGCCCCCAAGAATGATTCTATCTAATCCTGAATTTCTTCGTACCCTCGCAACCAATGATTGCGCTCACGCCAGACCCGATCCCAGGTGAGCCGCCCGGGATGATCCGGCCGCCCCGACACAAGGGCCTGCAACCTGTAGAAGAAAAACCGCACCGCGGACCAAAGCCACAGAAGGAAAAGACCTATGGGCACGCTCCAGGGCGCCCAATGCTCGCGGATGAGTGTAGCACGGGCCTGCCCGACAAGGAGGATCTTCTCGGCGCGCACGTTGGTCGAGGCGCCGACAAGGTGCATGATCGTCGCCTCGGGGGTCACCATGGGCGTGTAGCCAAGCGCCCGCGCGCGGTGGCACAGATCCGCCTCTTCGCCGTACATGAAGTACTTCAGATCGAAGCCGCCCAGCCTGTCCCAAAGCGCCTTGGGGATCATCAGGAAGCAGCCGACGACGACATCCACCCGGCGCTCGCTGTCACGCTTCCAGTTGCCGATCGCCTCGGCGTTGAAAAAGCCGCTGCCCGGAAAAATCTTGTCGAGATAGAGCGCGCGGCACAGCTGACTGTGGATCGAGATCCGATTGCAGCAGGAGCCCGGGTTGAGCGAGCCGTCGGGAAAGACCGTCCGGCCACCGTAGATCCCGCCCTGCGGATTGCGGCGCGCGAAGGCCAGCAGGTTCGCCACCGCGTTGGCGTAGGTCTCGGTGTCGGGGTTGAGCAGCAGCAGCATCTCGGCATGGGCCAGCTGGCTCGCCAGGTTGTTGGCCTTGGCAAAGCCAAGGTTCTCGAGCGAGGCAACGGTCTGGATCTGGGGAAATCTCTCGCGGATCGCCTCGGCCGAGCCATCCTGCGAGGCGTTGTCGTAGACGATCACCTCGGCCAGCACGTCGCCGCCCGCCGCGAGCAGGGTCTCGATCGCCTTCAGCGTCAGCGCGCGGGTGTTGTAACTCACGATGAGGATCGACACCTCGGGAGGACCGAGGCGCGCCGCGTCACCGGCGGACCACAGGCGCAGCGGCCTCGGCGGCGCCGCGCTGCGCGCCGCCTGCGGGCATGGCACCTGCGCGGGGGGCTCCGCCGTCCGGGCTGCAGGGAGGTGTGACATGGGCATTCCAATCGCAAGCATGGGAGTCAGGCTGACCGGGAGGGAGACGGCATTCCGGACAGCGCGGGGAGGCGGGAGCTTCGGGAAAAGGTCACGGGCAGCCTACGCTTTGGCCCGTTGTGCGGCGCGGGGCCGGTCCCGAGCATCCACGACCCGCTGCCCAACAGAAAGATCACGAGGACATAGGCTTCGCGCCAGACGTGCACCGTCCAGAGCGCGAGGAAGAGGGCCGCAAGGGTGACCACATAACCCTCGCGGTAGGCGCGCACGCGCGGGTCGGTGATCTTGCGCGTCGCGAGGGTCAGGGGCAGCCACAGAAAGCCGATGAGCATCAAGAGCCCCGCGGGAATGCCGTGCCGCAGCGCGACCAGCATCCAGAACATGTCGATGCTGTCGGACATGCCCGGCAGGTTCACCCAATCCCCGAGGCCGATGCCGAACAGGGGCGCGGCGCGGATGTTCGCGAGCGCGAAGCCGAAGATCCGGACCCGGTTGAAGGCCGTGTCCGGGTTGAAGGCGATCGTGCCGATGACAAGGTCGAGGAAGTAACCGGTCGACAGCTCAAAGACCACGAGTCCGCCTGCGACAAGCGCCAGCAGCATCCAGCGTTCGCGGAGGGGCTTGGTGATGGCGCTCCAGACCAGCAGCGCGACCTGCAGCACCATCGCGATGAGCGCCCCGGACGACAGCGACAGAAAGGCGACGCCCCCCACCAGGCCGGCCCGCGCGCAGCGCAGAACGGCGGGCTGGCCGTCGCCCAGCACCCGGTAGGTCAGGGCGACGAACGCCCCGATGCAGATGCCGAAATGGATCGGGTGATCGAGCGTCGCCTGCACCCGCTCGAGCCCCAACCGGCGCAGCGGCGGCACCTCGGGCTGCGAGGGCAGGATCGCGTTGGTCAGATGCAGCAGCAGGTTGTAGCCGGTCACCGTCTCGAGCAAGGCAAAAGGCGTCAGGAAGAGCACGATGCCGAACATCACGCGGACCATTGCGGCAAAGCTCGCGGCATCGCGGATCATGCAGCGCCCGAGGAAATAGGCCCCCAGCGTCTCGATCGTATTGATGCCGCCGAACTCGATGGCCTCGGCCAGCCCGTGGCGCAGGGTCATGCCCAGGAAGACCCAGACGCAGAAGGCGACCATCGCCACGTCGGAGACCAGAAGCCGCCCCGCGCCGCCGCGCAGCACCCGGAGCGTCAGGGGCAGCAGCAGCACCAGCAGCAGGCCGCGCGAGGCCGAGAGCTTCAGTGGCCCGAGGCTGATCTGGAAGGCGATGAAGAGCGACAGCAGGAACAGGCTCACCGACAGCGGCAGCACCCGCGGCACGGCGGCGGCGCCCAGCCTTGTGGCGCGGCGTCTTGGCCCGCCCTTGAGCGCCTCAACCGACATCGGAGCGCATGTCCCGGTTCAGTGGCAGCAGCTTGACCTTCGAGCCCGCGTTGACGCGCGCGCCCTCCGGTGCTGCGCCCTCCTTGGCCGACTCCCCCGGGCGCGCCGGGGTGAACCCGTAGTCGAGCGGGCCGCGCCCGTAGAGTTCGGACAGGAACTGCGGCGGGCAGTCGTTGACGAAGGCTCCTATGAGATTGTCCCCGCCCCGATCAAGCAGCGCCACTGCGGATTTCGTCCGCGCCAGCCCGGCATGGCCGTGGCGCACCACCAGCACGGTGCCATCGAGCTGCGGCGCCAGCGCCTCGGCATCCGCGGTCATGCACACCGGCGGCATGTCGCAGACGATCAGCTCGAATGTCTCTCGCAGCCGGGCCAGCAGTTGCGTCATGTGCAGCGAGGCCAGCAGCTCGGTCGGGTGTTTCGAGGCCTCGACGCTCGGCAGGATGTAGAGCGGCAGCGCGCCCTCGCCCGGTTCCTCCACGACATAGCCGTCCGGGCCGCGCCCCGAGGCCAGCAGCTCCGCAAGCCCGTTCTGCCGAGGCCCGGCGGTGCCGCGCGACTGGGGGTGCCGCAGGTCCGCCTCGACGAGGACGGTGCGCAATCCGCTGCGCGCGGCTGCCCGTGCGACCTCCCGTGCGACCAGCGTCTTGCCCTCTTGCGCCGCCCCCGAGGTGAAGCCGATCGCCACCGGCCCCTTGCGCAGGTCGGGCATCGCCAGCGACAGCAACCGGCGGATCGACTCGTCGAAAAGCGGCCGGTTCCTGCCACGGTCCGGTGCCGCCGCCAGCACGTGCAGCCCGAGCTCCTCGAAGTGCCGCGGATACCGCAGCTTCTTGTTCAAGAGCTCGCGCAGGGCGAAGACGAGCGAGGCGGCGATGAAGGTGGCGGCGGTCGCGGCAAGCGCGAACCGGCCCGGTCCAGCGGCGGCGGGATCGCTCGGCACGGTGGCCCTGCTGACCACGCGGATCGGGTGCGACTGGATGTTCTGCAGTTGCTGCACCTCGTTGCGGCGCTTGAGCAAGTCGCGGTAGAGCCCCACGTCCGCGTCATGGGTCATCTGCCGCAGCGCGACGGCATCGCTGCTGAGGTCGGTCTGCGCGGACTGGATCCGCGTCCGGATGCTCTGCAACTGCGCATCGAGCCAGGCGACCATCTCGGCGCTCGCCGCGTTGACCCGGCCATTGTACTCGAGCAGGAAGGCCTCGGGCAGGTGGTTGGCGATCCGCGTCGCGGCCTGCGGATCGGGCGAGGTGACGGTGATCGAGATGAGCTGTGTGAGCTCGTTGGTGTTGGTCTCGATCACGGCCGCGAGCTGCTGGATCACCTCGAGCGGCGTGTCCGCCGCCGTGCCGCCGGGCGGCATGGCGGGCAGCGCCTCGTCCTCGCCCGAAATGAGAGCGGCGGGCACTATCGCCGTGATCCGGTCCTTGAGCGTTTCCTTGATGAGCACCCGCTTCGAGCGCAGCGCCTCGGGCTGCTGCACCAGATCAAGATCGTTCACCACCCGCGTCAGCACCGGCACCGACTGGATGATCGCCGCCTCCTTCACGATCGGTGCCACCTCGTTGACCCAGGTCACCTTGGTGTCATCCGCCAGCGCCGCGAAGGCGGACTCCGAGGTCAGAAGCCGCTCTTCACGTTCGTCGAACCAGACGATCGACGTGGCGCTGTAGAGCGGCGGCATCGGCAGCAGCGCGAGGTAGGTGATCGCGCCCATGACCAGCCCGGCGAGCAGGCTTGGCAGGATCTTCCGCTTCACCGCCTGCAGGACATCCAGCACCGAGAGCGTCAGGCCGGTGTCGAGTGTTCCACGGTCGGTCATCGCTGCCTCCAGTCCCGCTGCGACGGGATTTTGCCGGACATCTCCCTCTCCTTCGGCGCGGTGCGTGGGGGCTGGGAAGGACGGTTCATGACTTCAGGCCCAGTTCGCGGATCAGCATGCCGGAGAACTGCCGCAGGTTCTGCCGCCACCCGGCCTGCCGCGCGTTCCGGGCGAGAAAGAACCCGTCATACCTCGGCGCCCATCTCAGCAGAGCGCGCATCGCCATCAGCCGGGCCAACAGGAAGCGCCGCTTGCGCACCTGCCCGGGCTGCATCGGCTCGAGCTCGCGGATGTCGAAGGGCTGCGTGCGGACCGCGCCCCGCGCCTCGGCCTCCTGCAGGCAGCGCGCGCCGATTTCTGTGCGGGCGATGACGAGGCTGGTCCCCTCGCCCTCCTCAAAGCTGGGATAGCCCTCGGCGTCGGTGTGCCAGGCATCGGCGCAGACGAGATCGGCAAAGCTGCCGATCCCGTCCGGGCAGAGCTTGCACCGCTTCTGCACGTGCCGCGACAGGATCCCGCCCCAACTGTCGCGGTAGCTCATCCGCGCGGTGCTCCCATCTCGCAGTGTCGCCGTGGCAAAGCCGGGCCAGCCGTCGCCACGGTAGCGGAAAGCGGCAAGCTGCCCTGGATCGACCCCCATCTTCCCGAGCACCTCGCGCGCGCCCGCGGCGCTGGGAATGCCGGCGCAGAAGAACGACAGCGTGATCACAACCTGCTGGTCGATCCGCGGATCGAGCCGGGCCATCTGGCGCAGCGTCGCCACGTCACAGGGCTTGCCGACAAAGGCGATCCGGCGGCCGCTCTCCAGCGCCCGGCCCAGTTCAAGCAGCGGCGCCGAAGGCGCGTAGCGCGAGCCCGCCGCGGCGAAGATCTCGTCGCGGTGGGTGCTGAGCACCCCGCGCGTGCCCGTCGGCTCCGCAACCGAGGCGGCGGTCTGCACCACCACATCGACCGCGCCGCTCTGCAACAGATGCACCAGCAGCCCCGACAGCACGCCGCCCGATGAACCGTTGTGGCGCAGCGCCGGGTCCGTCGCATGCCCAGAGCGGAGCGCGACATGCGGGCCCCAGAGCACGTGCTCCTCGCGCCCGCCTGCCGCGAGCGCCAGGTGCCGCCCGGGGCAGACCTGCCGGATGGCGCGCTCCTGCCGGGGCGAGAGCGCGGCCTGCTGCACCGGACGCAGGTAGCCCGGCGGTGTCATCGCCATCCGCACGGCGCCCGGCGCCAGCAGGGCACAGCCGCCGCATCCGGCGCAGGTGTCCGCCGCCAACACCTGATCGAGTGTCGCTGAGCGGTTTGGTACAGGGTTCGGAGCCAGGGCGTTCATTGCCTCTCCCCAGAGCCCAAGCGCCGGTCCTCTCGGGCCGCACGCCGGGCTTGATGCCACTTCAGTCTTCCGGGACCTCGGCAGAGGCCGGGGCGCCCGGGGGTCGAACTTCGTGTCGGAACTCGGGAACCAGAGTGAACTTCGGCAAGCACACGCGCCGCGCAGAGCCCGGCGTCACAGGGCGCACCGCCCGCGCGTCCCTTGCCCGGCTACTGGCCGGGGACCGGGGCCGCGCTGAGCCGCACTTCGACGAGATCGCCGGGAAGAAGCGCCATGTCCTCTTCGCCGCCAAGCTCGAATACCTCTTCCCCCGCCCCAGCGCCGCGGCGGAGGGTGATGCGGACCACGCCTTCCTCGAGCGCGTCGGCGTAGTCGGCGCTCAACAGCAAGAGCTGCTGGCGGGCGGCGGTCAGCCGGGCGCGGGTGGTCTCGCGGTCGACCAGCGCATCGCTCAGCAATTCCAGCGAGTCGCGTCGGGCCTCGTCCTCGAAATCTCCGAGGTCGAAGTTGATCCGGGCGAGATCCTTCTCGGCGGCGGCCAGATCGCTGGCTGTGTCCAGCCGCCGGGTCGCCGAGGCCAGCAACGCCCGACGGGTTTCGGTGACCCGGTCGACCTCGACAAGCCCGCGCGCGCGCAGGGTGCGGATGCGCTCGTATTCCTGCTGGTCGGCGTCTTCTCCCTCGAGCTCGGCGCCGAGTTGCTGGCGCAGGACGTCGATCTGATGGGTGACCGCCCTGCGCGCCTCCAGCAAATAGCTCCGCCTGCTCTGCGTTCCCGCGACGCCGGCCACGAGCCGCTGGGTCTCGACCTCCTCGACGGTCTCGGTGCCGGAGGTGGCCGTGATCGCCGCATCGGTGCCGGGGTCGAGCTCGGCCTGATAGCGGCGCACGCGCACGTCGAGTGCCGCCAGCTCGGCACCGAAGGCGTCGATGTTGCCCTGCACCTGGGCGATCTGCGCCATCGGGTCGCGCACGTAGCCCAGATCCTGACCGATCCCGCCCGAGAGCGTCAGCGCCCGCCGCACCGTCAGCCCCGGGGTGAAGGCAAAGGCGCCCGGCGCCTTCACCTCGCCCGACACGTAGACCGGGCGGAATTCGGTGACCGACAGGCTGACCTCGCTCGGAGAGATCGGGAACAGCGTCTCGCGCCCATCGAGGGTGCGCTGGCGGAAGGCGACCTCCCCGAAGCGCCGGGCCACATCCTCCTCGGCGGCGCCGACCGTCTGGCCGCCCAGGCTGACCCGCCCGATCAGCGGTAGCGAGAGGGTGCCATCCGCGCCGATCCTCAGGTCGCGGTCGAGATTGGGCAGCCCGGCGACGCGGATGTCGACGCGGTCACCCGGTTGCAGCACGTAGCCCTCGGCCTGCGCGGGGAGCGGCGCGAGCAGGACCGCAAGCAGCGGCCCGATCAACGACCAGAGCGAGAGGCGGGCGGTCAGGGGCATTGGGCGACGCCCTCCCGCGCTGGTCCCGACTTGCATGGCGGCTCGGTCAGCGCGAGCGCGTGCCCCGGCGCGCCTGTGCCGCCGGTGGGCGGAGACATCCCCCCGGCCTCGATCGCCGCGATGACCCGCGCATAGCGAAAGAGCATGGCACCCTCCTCGGTCATCACCGCGCCCCGCTCCCGGTCGCGGCGCGTCAGAGTGTTGCCGCGCAGCTGCCAGCCGAGCGCCGCGCCCTCGGTCAGCGAGACGTAGCCCTGTACCGTGGCATAGTCCCGCGACAGATCCGGCAGCACGTTGCCGCTGACCTTCACCTCCGACGAACGGCGGGCTATCGACAGGATCGGTGTCGCGATCTTGCCCGTTCCCGCGCCCGGTTCCTGCAGAAGCAGGTTGCCGGTCACCGCAAGCCCGGTCGTCTCGCCCACCACCAGCGCATTGATATGGGCGGTGAGGATCACGTTGCCCTCGATCACCATGTCCTGGAAGAAGAACTCTTCCGACGCCTCGTCCGCCTCCGCCTTTAGATTGCGCATGAAGAGGCCCTGCGCCCTCTCGTCCTGCGCCACCGCGCGCTGCACGAGCAGGTTGGCCCGGATGACCACGTCGCGGGTCGCCGCGTCGGAGTTGGTCGTCCAGAATTGCATGAGGTCAGGATGATCGCCCCTGTGCTCTGCCTCGGCGTGGCGCCACGGGTGCAGGTCGCGAACGGTGTTGCGCTCGATGCGGGCATGCTCGAGCTGGCCGAAGGTCATCCCGTCCGAGCGGACATCGTGCACCAGATTGGCCGAGACCTCGAGCCCCGCCACCCTCTCGAAGGAAAACCCGCGGTAGACGCCCGTGACCTCATTGCCGGTCACCGTGATGTCCCTGGCGTTCTGAACGCGGATCCCGATGCCGGCATAGCTGCCCGCCACGAGCCCCTGCTGCCGTGCAACCGCCACCGCGTCGCGCGGATCGGCGCCGACCCGGTCCGAGACAGGCGCGCCGGCGAAGCGACAGCCCCGCACCGTGATGCGCCGGGCGGGGGTACCGCCAGAGCCGCGCACCTCGAGCATGGCCAGCAGTTTTCCCTCGCCCGCCCCGGGGTCGTGGCGGAAGTCGAGCTGTTCGAGCACCACGTTGCGCGCGCCGTGCAGCGCGATCCGCTCGAAGCGCGCCCGGTCGGCGGGGTCGGCGGAACTCAGCGTCACCGGGCGGTCAAAGGCGCCCGCCGCCCCACGCAGCGCAAGCGTACCGTAGTCGCCGGGCGCCAGCGCGATCACCTCGCCGCCGCGCGCCCGCGCCAGGACGCCGCGCAGCTCCTGCGGCCCCGCCACCCTGAGCACAGTCTGGCGGGCAACCGATCCCGGCGGCTCCGCCCCTTGGGACAGGGTTTGCGCGCCGACGGGCTTCGCCGCAAGCGCAGCGGCAGCCAGCAGCACGGCAACCGCACCCCAAACGCGCCATCCGCGCAGGGCGGACGGGCGGGGCCGGGGCTGTGTGCTGCCGCGAGTCGGCCCGGCGGGGATCGGCACGCCAACGTGCCGGCCAGCAACCATGAGCCATTCTCCTTTGTCGCGATGCCGAAATTCCTGACACGGTGCTAAAAGTCACTGTGCGCGGCCGAGGCTGGCGCGAAAAAACGAAATCAGAATAGCACGAACCGCGCCGATCCTAGGAAAACTTGGCCTATGCGCGCGCCTTCGCCCGCCCAACGGCGGAGAATTGCTTCTTGATCGAGCAACCAGAAGGAGAGGGGAGCCCGCGCGGGGCCGTCGATGCCCTCTTGCGAGGGCATCGCGCCTGCCGCGCCTACATCATCCCCGGCAGCCAGAGCGACAGCTGCGGGATCGCCACGAGCAGACCCAGCGTCACCAGCATCGCCAGCCAGAAGGGGATCACCCCCCAGAAGATATCGATCAGCGGCACGTTCTTGGCCACGGATTTGACGATGAAGACATTGATCCCCACCGGCGGCGAGATCAGCCCCATCTCGAGCGTCAGGACCACCAACACCCCGAACCAGATCGGGTCGATCCCCAGCGACAACACCACTGGCATGAAGATCGGCAGGGTCAGCACCAGCATGGCCAGCCCCTCGAGGAAGCAGCCCAGAACGAGGTAGATCGCGAGGATCAGCACCAGCGTGCCATAGGCCCCGAGATCGAAGGAGACGAGCATCCGGCTCACCTCGGCGGGCAGGTGGCTGAGCGCGATGAACGGGTTGATCAGATGCGCCGCGATCAGGATCAGCATGACCGAGGCGGTGGTGACCACGCTGCTCTGCGCCGCCTGCCAGAAGCTGCGCAGATCGAGCGTACCGCTCAGCGCGCCGATGCCGATGACCAGCGCCGCGCCGACGCCCGCCGCCTCGGTGGGCGAGAAGATGCCGGTGTAGATACCGCCGATGGTCAGCAGGATCACCACAAGGATCGGGATCGCGCCAAGGAAGGCGCGGCGTTTCTCGGCAAGGGTGGTGGACGGCCCCTTGGGCCCCAGCGAGGGCTTCAGAGTGCAGAGCAGCAGGACGGTCAGCAGGAAGAGCGTCAGCAGCAGGATGCCGGGCAGGATCCCGGCCATGAACAGCCGCCCGATGCTCTGCTCGGTCAGGATCGCGTAGATCACGAAGCCGGTCGAGGGCGGGATCAGGATGCCCAGCGTGCCCCCCGCGGCGACCACGCCGGTCGACAGGCGCGGGTCGTAGTTGAAACGGTCCATCTCGGCCAGCGCGGTGCGGCCCATGGTCAGCGCCGAG
The DNA here is from genome assembly GCF_010499845.1 of Salipiger sp. PrR007. Classification (NCBI taxonomy): domain Bacteria; kingdom Pseudomonadati; phylum Pseudomonadota; class Alphaproteobacteria; order Rhodobacterales; family Roseobacteraceae; genus Salipiger; species Salipiger sp. PrR007. The sequence goes on from NZ_JAAGOZ010000014.1 coordinate 71,803, forward strand.
GCGACCGACGAGCCCGAGAGCGCGGCAAATCCGCCGCAGCCGATCACCGTCGCCGCCGCCAGCCCGCCGCGCACCTGCCCGATGGTGGCATAGGCGGCCTCGTAGAGCCGCCGGCTCATCCCCGTCACGCTCGCGACGTTGCCCATCAGGATGAACAGCGGCACCACGATCAGCTCGGAGTTGGAGGCCAGCGCGAAGGTCTCGGACGACAGCAGGCCGGTGGCCGCCTGCAGACCGTTGAGCAGCCAGATCCCGGCAAAGCCGACGGTGAACATGGCAAAGGCCACCGGGATGCGCAGCAACAGCAGCACGAGAAGCAGCACGAAGCCGGTGGTGCCGACGAATACGGGGCTCATGGTGTCTCCTGTCCCGAAGCGGGCGCGGGGCGGATCCCCAGCGCCGCGCAGGCCGCGCGCATGACCAGCGCCAGCGCGGCCACCAGCGACAGCGCGCAGAGCGCGTACTGAAACCACGCCGTCGGCAGGCGCAGCAGGTTGGTCGAGAGGTTCAGCATCTGGCTCAGCTGCGCGCTCTTGAAGACCGTGTAGGCGATGAGCACGAAGATCACCGCCCCGAGCAGCCCCGCGGCCACGTCGATCGCCCGGTTCAGCCGCGGCGAAAGATGCGGCTCGAAGATGTCGACGACGATGTGCCCGTCGTCGCGGGCGCAGAGCGCCATGCCGCCAAAGACGATGATCACCATGGTCATGATGACCAGATCCTGCGCGCCGTAGAGCGGCATGCCGAAGTTGCGGCCGATCACGTCGACCACGATCACCCCGACAACGAAGAGCAGCCCCAGCGTGCCGAGGAACGCGGACAGGCTGATCAGCCCGTCCGCGGTCTTTTGCAGCATGGCGCGCATCACTCGCCCCGCATCGCGGCCAGCGCCGCCGCGCCGCCGACCTCGGCGACATAGGCGTCGGTCACCTGTGCCAGCGCGTCGTCGAAGGCCTTGCTCTGCGCCGCGTCGAGATCGTTGACGGTGATCTCGCTCGAGGCCCGCGCGGCGTCGAGCGCCTCGGCCGCGGTGGCCACCCAGGCCTCTTCGGTCTGCTTCGAGATCGCCTCGCCCTTGACCGCGTCGAGCGCGGCCTTGGCCTCGGCAGAGAGCCCGTCGTAGACCGGCTTGTTCATCACCGTGTAGAAGGTCAGCCGTCCGAGGTTCGGCCCGGTGGTGACGTTCGAGACCACTTCGCTGAGCTTGAAGTCCGACAGCACCGAGGCGCCGCTGACCAGACCGTCGATCAGCCCGGTCTGCAGGCCGTTGTAGACCTGCGTCATCGGCAGCTGCACCGGGGTCGCGCCAAGCGCTTCCATGGCTTCGGCGGCGATCGAGCCGGCGACGCGGATCTTCAGACCCTTGAGATCGCCGGGGCTGGTGACCGCCTTGTCCCGCATCATCAGGATGTTCGGCTCGGCGCCCCAGAGGGCGATCGCCTCGGTCATCGGGAACTCGGATTTGAGCTCACCCTCGTAGGCGCGCCAGAGCGCGGCATAGCCGGGCTCGTCCAGCGGCAGCGCGCCGGGCAGTTCGAGGATCAGCGTCTTGGGGAATTGCGACGAGGTGTAACCCGGCAGCCCCCAGCCCATGTCCGCCGTGCCCTGCACGATGCGCACATATTGATCCGCGGGGCCCGCGCCAAGCTCGCCGCCGTGGAAGGCGCGCAGCGTCACCGCCCCCGAGGTGCCCTCGTCGACCGCCTTGGCCAGCGGCTCGATCTGCGCGTCGGTGATGGTGTGGAACGGCGGCGCCCAGTTGGCGTATTTCAGCTCCTGCGCGCCGACGGTGGTTGCCAGGGTGACGGCAAAAGCCGCCCCAAGGGTGACAGACGTGATCTTCATGGTTCTCCTCCCGTTTGAACCTTTGTCTTCCCGGCGCCTGCCGCGTTTGGCAGGGCGCCTCTTGCCGCCGATCCGGCGGCGGAGCGCGACCGCCGCCCTCAGGCGGCGATGACCTCTTCCAGCGCCGAAAGGTCCGCCGCCGCACCCGAGGCCAGCAGCCGCCGTGCCTTCATGTGCACCCGGGCGTTGTTGACGGTCTCGACCGCGGCCAGGCCGCGGTCGTCGAACCGGGCAACAACCCCCTCGGTGACGACCTCCTCTGTCGCTCCCGGACCAGCGTAGCCGGCAATCTGCAATTTCTGGTCGCCCTGATCGGACCAGAACCAGGGCAGCGCGGCATAGTCCGCGGTCTCTCCCTTGGCGATCCGCGCGGCGATCAGCCGGGCGTGATCGGTGGCGGCCTGCACGCTCTCGAGCCGCAGCGGCGCCCCGGTGCGCGGGTCGGGGAAGCAGGCGCAGTCCCCGAGCGCGAAAATCGCCGGGTCCGACGTGCGCAGCCCCGCATCCACCGTCACGCCGTTGGCAGTGGCGAGCCCCGCCGCCTCGGCCAGCTCGCTGTTGGGGCACACCCCGGCGGCCAGCAGCACGACCTCCGCCGCCACATGCGATCCATCGGCCAATGTCACCCCTGCGGCATCCACGGCCACGGCGGGCTGCCCGAGGTGCAAGGCCACGCCCTGCGCCCGGTGCCAGCGCGCAAAATGCTCCGACATAGCCGGCGAGACGGCGCGGGCCATCAGCCGCGGCGCGGCCTCGATCACGCTGATCTCGTGGCCGAGCTTGCGCGCGACTGCGGCAAACTCGAGCCCGATGAAACCGCCGCCGATGACCGCGATGCGCTGCGGGGCGGCCAGCACCATGCGCAGCGTCGCCGCATCCTCCAGCGTGCGCAGGTCAAGCGCGCGCTCCAGCCCCGCGATCGGCGGCCGCAGGTTGCGCGTGCCGGTGGCGAGGATGAGCTGCTCATAAGGCAGACGCTGGGTGCCGCCCGGTCCGCTCAGCAGAACCTCGCGGGCCGCGCGGTCGATCTCCTCGGCGCGGGTCTGTGGCAGGTAGCGCACCTCTTTCGAGGTGAAGAAGCTCTCGGGCCGCAGCGCCAGCGCCTCGGCATTGCCCTCGAGCAAATAGGCCTTGGATAGCGGCGGGCGCTGGTAGGGCAGCCCCGGCTCGGCCCCGACCAGCGTCACCGGCCCGGCATAGCCGCTCTGGCGCAGGCTGATCGCGGCCTGCAGACCGCCCTGCCCGGCCCCGAGGATCAGGACCCCCGGCTGGCTCAAAGCTGTTCCTCGGGCAGGTGCACCACCAGCCCGTCCAGCGACGGCTGTAGCTTGATCTGGCACGACAGGCGCGAGCGCTCGGTCACCTCGGCCGCGGCGCCCTCGAGCATATCCTCCTCGTCCGCCGAACGCTCCCCGGTACGCTCTGCCCAGGCGTCGTCGACGTAGCAGTGGCAGGTCGCGCACATCATCGAGCCGCCGCATTCACCGACGATCCCGTCGAGATCGTTCTGCACCGCCGCCTGCATGACGCTGGTGCCCTCCTCGGCCTCGATGGTGGTCGCGCTTCCGTCCTGGGCGACGTAGGTCACCTTGATCATCTGTTTCTCCTCCTTGATTTGCGCCCTGCCGGGCTCAGTTCAGCACGACCGGCAGGTTGATCGGTCCGCGGAAGCCGAAGCCCTTCCAGACCACCGCCTCCGGGTCCGGCAGCGTCATGTTCGGGAAGCGGTCGAACAGCATGGGCAGGATGATCTTGCCCACCGTCCGCCGCGCCACATGCGCGCCGGCGCAATGGTGCGGGCCGTTGCCGAATGCCTGATGCGGGTTCTTGTCACGGAAGACGAAGAAATTCTCGCCGTCCTCGTAGATCTCCTCGTCGCGGTTGGCCGAGGCCTGGACGGTCATCACCGTGTCGCCCTTGAGGATGTCGTAGCCGCCAAGCTCGGTGTCCTCGAGCGCCCGGCGCGAGCTGACCTGGATCGGCGCGACCCAGCGGATGCCTTCCTCGAAGGCCTTGTCCCAGGCGTCCTGCGCACGCACCTCGGCGAGCTGCTCCGGGTTGGTCAGCAGCCCGTAGACGATCGTCGCCAGCGCGTCGCGCGGCTCGTTGATGCCGCCGCCGATGGCGATCTTGATGTTGGAATAGATCTGGCTCATCGGGATCGGATCGTCGGCGTTGAGCATGACCGAGAAGGCCGAGCCGTCGGGCTCGGCGCGGCGTTTGGGCTCGAGCGCGGCAAAGAGCGCGTCCATCTCGTCGTTGGCGGCATCCGAGGCGGCAAAGAGCTCGGGCTTCCAGCCGAAGTTGCCGGCGCCGTCGATCAGAACCTGAGACCAGCGCTGCATCTGCTCGTCATTCGCCTCGGGGATGCCGAGGATATGCGCGAGGATGCGCGCCGCCAGCGGCCCGCAGAGTTCCGAAAAGAGATCCACCGTCTCGCCACGCGGCAAGCGCCCAACATAATCCTCGGCCATCTGCTCGTAGAGCGGGCCCCAGTCGGTCTTGATCATCTTCGGGGTCAGCGACTTGGAAATCGCCTTGCGTTCGACGAAGTGATCCTGCCCGTCCTTGCGCATCAGCGTGTGCGCGCGGAAGGCCGGCTTCATCGGCGTGTGCGGATCGTCGCTGCTGAACAGCTCGGGGTTTTCCTTCACGGCCTTGGTCAGCGCCGCCTTGGTCAGCAGGGTGCGGCCGGTCGCCGCGACCCGCAGCACGGGGCTTTCGGCCCGCAGCCTGCGGTAGATCGGATAGGGATCCGAACTCAATTGATCGAGCGTAATCGCTTCGTCGAGCGGTGCTAGCGCCATGAACTCCTCCCAAAGCTCTCCTCCGGCAGCTGAATAGAAGACGGGGGCTTGCCGAGCAATGCGATGGAATGATTAACTCCCATCAAATTCTTTGATGCCTATTCCCCGACCCCAGGAGAGCCCATGCCGTCCGCCCCGCCAAACCCGGCAAGCATCGATTTCGCAGCCCTGAACCTGCTGCGCGTGGTGCATGAGCTCGGATCCTTCACCGCTGCCGCCGAGAAGCTGAACGTCAATCAATCCGCTGTGAGCTACACCATCGCCAAGCTGCGCGCCTGTTTCCAGGACCCGCTCTTCGTGCGCGAGGGCGGCCAGCAGGTGGCCACTGAGCGCTGCGAGGATATCCTCGCGCGATCGCTGCAGATGCTCGGGATGCTCGACGAAATGCTGCAGCCCGACGCCTTTGAACCGGCACAGGCGCAGCAGAACGTGACCATCGCCTGCAACTACTACGAGCGCGTGCTGCTGATCCCCGGCATCATAAGCGCAATCCGGCGGCAGGCGCCGGGGATGACGGTGAAGGTGATCAGCTCGCTGGGAGACGGGCACCTGCGGCTGCTGCGGCGCGAGGCGGACGTGCTGATCGGCCCCTTCGCCCGCGCCGAGTCGGGCTTCCATTCGCGCCGCCTCTATTCCGAGGAATACGCCTGCCTGATGGATGCCGCGCATCCGAGCGCCGAGGCGAAGCTCGACGCCGCCAGCTACCTGTCGCTGAACCACGTGCTGATCGACTACGGCGCGGGCTGGCAGTCAGCCTACCTGCGTGAGCTGGAGGCCGCGGGGCACAGGCTCCTGCCGACCATCACCGCGCCCAGCCCCGCCGGACTTGGCACGCTGATCTCGGGCTCGGACCTCGTGGCCACCATCCCGCGCCGGCTCGGCGAGCGGAATTTCGAGGAGCTCAAGGTGACCGACTGCCCCTTCCCGGGAGCCTTCGACGTCTCGCTGGTCTGGGCCGCGCATACCAATGCCTCGGCGATGCACCGCTGGCTGCGCGATCTCATCTGGACCGCCTGTCGCGGCTGAGGGCAGCACCGGGCGTCAGGCCGCGTCGGCGCTCCAGACGGTCCAGCCCTCGCGGGTTCCGCGCCCGAAAAGCTCGAGGAACGGGCCCCAGCTGCAGCGCTCGATGAGCCCGTATTGCGCGTCGGGCTTCTGCGCCAGGGCCGGATCGCCCCCCGCGTCGGGCTGGAGGAAGTTCACCGTGCTGCGCGCGGGCGCCAGGGTCCGCACGTTCTTGCCCCGGATGCCGAAGAGCAGAAGCGCGGTGGCGTCGGTGAAAATCTCCGGCCCCTCCTCGCCCTGAATGTCCGAGGACTTCTGCCAGACGATGTTGCTGGTGTACTTGAACCCCCAGGACCGCAGCAGGCTCATCCCCTCGGGCAGCCGCGCGTTGGGCACCCACAGATAGCAATGCGCGCGGTCGTCCATGTGCTCGGCCACCGGCAGCGCGCAGAGCTCCTCGAAGGCGCCCCCGCCAAGGCTCTCAGCCGGGCGATCCCGGAACGGATCGGCAAGGACGCATCCGAATTTCTGCCCTTCGAGGAAGGCGTTCAACTGGGTCGCGGGGCGCGCAGAGTCATCCATCGGTCATGTCCTTGTTTCGCAGCCCCGGTATCTTGGGATTGGCCCGGAAAGTCGACCCTTGATCCACCGCGACACCGCGTCCGGCGGGCACCGGCTGTCGGACTGCTGCAAGGAGGCTGCACCTGCGGCGCACGCGGTGCCGCGCAGGATGACGGGCGCCTGCCCCTGCGCAGCCTCGCCGACCCGATGGACGTATCGGGAGCCCCGGTGGCCGGGGCCCGGGGCCCAACGGTCACGCCGACCGGCGCCCGACGATCTCGAAGCCAAGGTCGATGACCGAGGCGCCGCCGTCCGCCCCCTGAAGCCGTGCCAGCATGGCCTGCGCGGCGGCCCGGCCAAAGGCCGCCATGTCGACGCGCACCGTGGTGATGCCCGGCTCGACCGTGGCGGCAAACTCCTGGTCGCCGAAGCCGATCACCGCGATCTGCCCCGGCACATCGAGCCCCTGTGCCTGCGCCTCGATCAGAACGCCGTGGGCGAGCAGATCCGACGAGCAGTGCACCACGCCGCCGGAGAAGCCCTGCTCGAGCAGTCCGCGCAGCCCGGCGCGTCCATTGGCCAGCGAGGCCTGCGCCTCGAAGAGCATCTTCGAGACCGGCGCGCCGCCTCTGCGCTCCCATTCGCGCGCGAAAGCCTCGCTGCGCCGCCGAGCGCGCTCGTCGCCCGCCGAGACCACGCCCGCCTGCGAATACCCCTTGCGGCGAGCGTATTCGGCGGCGGCCCGTCCGGTCTCGGCGTGGTTGAACCCAACGCAGAAATCGATCGGGCTGTCGGTGATGTCCCAGACCTCGGCCACCGGGATCTCGGCCCCGAGCAGCATCCGCCGGGCCTGCGCGCTGTGGTGGATGCCGGTCAGGAACATCGCGTCGGGCCGCCGCGACAGATGCGCGGCGATGAGCTTTTCTTCGTCCTCGGGGCCAAACCCCGTCTCGGACAGCAGGATCTGGTAGCCCGCTTCGCGCATCTCCTCGGAGAAGGCCTTGACCATCGAGGAATAGACGATGTTGGTGATCGAGGGCACCAGCGCCGAGATCAGCATCGACTTGCTGGAGGCCAGCGCCCCGGCCAGCGCGTTGGGCACGAAGCCGGTCTGGGCGATGGCTTCCTGGATCTTGGCCATGGTCGCGGGGGAGACCTTCGAGGGATCCGACAGCGCGCGCGACACCGTCACCTGGCTGACACCAGCCAGCCGTCCCACCGTCTCCATGGTGACGCCGCGGCCCTGGCCCTTGCGGGCGGCCCGCGGCTTTTTCGCTTGATCTTCGTTCATCGCGCGCATCTTCGGTCCAGCCGCTGGCGGGCGCAAGCCTCAGACGGGCTCTTCCGCGATCTGACGGTTCTTTTTCGCCATCAGCACGGCCCCGGCCACCGAGCCGATGATCAGCACCCACAGCAGCACCGCGATCCAGCTCTTGGTGAAGAAGATGGTGACATCGCCGAAGCTCTCGAGGCTCTTGACGAAATAGATCTCTGCCGAGGGCCCGAGGATGAAGCCGATGATGAAGGGCGCCACCTCGAGCCGCAGCTTGGTGAAAAGCCAGCCCAGCACCCCGAAGATCAGCAGCGTCCAGACGTCGAACATGATGCCGTAGTTGATCGTGTAAGCCCCGATCACGCACATCATCAGGATCACCGGGAACAGGATATGCTTGGGGATGGTCACCACCAGCGCGAAGTAGCGTATGGCGAAGTACATCATCGCGAACATGGCTAGATTGGCGATCAGCATGGCGATGATCATCGCGTCCCATGTGCCGGGGTTGTTGCCGATGAACAGCGGGCCGACCTGGATGCCCTGCAGGGTGAAGGCACCGATCAGCAGCGCCGTGGTGGAATCCCCCGGAATGCCCAGCGACAGCAGCGGCACCAGCGCGCCGCCGGTCAGACCGTTGTTGCCCGCCTCCGAGGCGATGATGCCGCCGGGCTCGCCCTTGCCGAAGCGCTCGGGAGTCTTCGAGAAGGTCTTGGCGTTGGTGTAGCTGATGATCGAGGCGGCCGACCCGCCGACGCCGGGCAAGATGCCGACGAAGGTGCCGATCAGCGACGAGCGCAGGAGGTTGATGCCCTGCCCCCGGAACACGCCAAAGGAAAAGCGCGCGTGTCTGCCGACGTTGATGTCCTTCGAAGAATGGCCTTTCGGCACGCCGATCTCGGCCTGTTCGAGGATCGCGGCAAGACCGAAGAGCCCGATCAGCACCGGCAGGAGGGAAAAGCCGCTCTCGAGCCAGTATTCGGTGCCCGGCGGCACGAGGCGCAGGTTGCCGTTGCCACCGTCCGAAATGTCGTAGGTGCCGATCAGCGCCACGAAGATCCCCAGCACCCCCGAGAAAATGCCAAGCAGCATGTCCGACGAGAGCGCCGCCATGACCGTGAGCGCGAAGAAGATGATCAGGAACTTCTCGACGTAGGAGAACTTGATGGCAAAATCCGCCAGCGTCGGCGCGAAGAGGTCGAGCACCAGCAGCGACACCAGCCCCCCGACCAGCGATGCGACGATGCCGATGCGCAGCGCCTTCTCTCCCTCGCCCTTCTGCGCCATGGGATAGCCGTCAAAGGTGGTGGTGATCGAGCTTGGCGTGCCGGGGATGCCCAGCAGGATGGCGGGCACCAGCCCGCCCGAAATGCCCCCGACGTAGAGCCCGAGCAGCAGCGCCAGCCCGTTCTCGAGGCCCAGCGAATAGGTCAGCGGCAGGCAGACGGCGACGGCCATGGTCGCGGTCATGCCGGGGATCGCGCCGAAGATGATGCCGACCAGCGTGCCGCCGACGATCAGCGACACGAAAAGAGGCGTGAGGATCTCGAACATGGCGGCTCCCTCAGGGCAGGGTCAGGAAGAGCGGATAGGTGAAGAGCCACCACACGAAGGTGGGCCCGACCAGCGCGACGATGAGCAGCGGCAGCACCTTGCGCGGCCCACGCTCGTGCATGAACAGCAGGCCGGTCGCCAGCAGATAGGGGATCGAGCACAGCAAGAAGCCCAGGCCGGTGTTGGGCCAGATGTCGCCCACCGGGACCATCAGCGAGAAGTAGAGCAGCGTCAGCGCCAGCGCGCCGAGGAACCGCGGCTTGTCCATGGCCCCCCAGGTGCGGCGCCAGGTGCCGCCCGCCGCCGCGATGCGCGCACGGTCGCGGATCACGATCGCCAGCCCGAGCAGCCCCAGAAGGAGGGCGATGAGCGTGGGGAAAATCAGGTGCGACGTGTCGAAGTCGATGGTCACACGGGTCAGGTCGCCCATTGGGTCCTCCCTATGGGTGGCAGGCTGCAGTGCGCCCGGCCGGACACCCCCGGCCGGGCGGTGAGATCCGCGGCGGTCAGGAGCCGGAGGAGATCTCGTCGATCACCTGCCTGTAGGTATCCCGCTTCTGGGTCAGGTGTTCGCGCGCTGCCTCGGAGGGCAGGAAGTCGGGAATGAAGAAAGCTTCCTTCTGCCGCTCCTGGATCTTGCCCTCGTCGTAGAGCTCGGTCAGCGCCGTATCGATCGCGGCGATGATCTCGGGATCCATGTCCTTGTTGTAGAGCAGGAAGAATTCCTTGTCGAAAGTAAAGTCCTCGCTGCCGTCGAGGGTCACGCTGGTCTCGGGGCTGGCATAGCCCAGCATGTCGGCGCGCGTCGTGTCTCCCATGCCGGCCTCGGGCGCCTGCTCCAGCGTCTCGGGGCGGGCGGTGATCCAGACGAAACGCATGGCCTTCTCGTCCGAGGGGTCAAGCTGGGTGAACTGCTCGTTGGCCTGGATCGAGCCGTTGATCACATCCGCCAGATCATCCCACATCGCCTGGTTCTTGTCGGACTGCGAGCCGGTGTTGACCGCGACGATATTCGCCTCGGACCCCGGCGCGCGCACCCGCGCGGCGTTCTTCATCGCGGTGAAGCCGATCTCGGAGACGCCGCCCGGCTGGATGGCGACGCGCACGCGCGTGCCCGACTCGGCGGCGGCAAAGATGTCCTCCATCGTCTGGTAGGGGCTGTCGGCCGGCACCAGATAGGCGTTGCCCGGGTTGATCGCCACGGTCGGGCCGACGGTGTAGTCGGCGAAGGGGTCGGCATAGCCGGTAACCCCGTAGAGGTTGCCGAGGAAGCTCTGGTCGTGGAACATCATGATCGTGGTGCCGCGCTTGTCGCGGGCCAGCGCCTTGAAGCCCTCCGAAGCGCCCACGGCATCGACCTTGATGTTGATCCCCAGCTTCTCCGCGAGCGCCTCGGCGACGATCGCGGAGTTCTGGTAAGTGTCGCCCCCGGTCGAGGTCGAGCCGATCACCATGCGCATGTTCCGCGGCAGGTTCTGCGCCTCGGCAGCCAGCGGCGCTGCGACCATGGCCGCGGCGGACACCGCGGCAAGAAGGGTTCTGCGGGTAAATGTCATCGTTTCCTCCCGATGGGCCGTCTTGCGGCCGGCTGTCTCGTGGCCGAGCGGTCTCCTGTCTCGCGCCCGGCCTGAATGGCCATACGCCATGTAAGCGCATACATAGCTGAAGGCCACATCTGCAACATACCTGTCAAGGATTTCCAGCTTGCACGCAATTATCGAGCAAATGCCCTCCAATCGCTTGACGCTCGATTGTGTATACGCATACACCAACACCAAGATACCGCGATGAGACGGAGGTGAATCATGTCGCAAAAGCACCGCAAGACGCCCGAACAGCTGCGGTCCGCGCGCTGGTTCGCCCCGGATGACCTGCGCAGCTTCGGCCACCGCTCGCGGATGATGCAGCTCGGCTATTCCGAAGGCGAGTTCCGCGACAAGCCGATCATCGGCATCCTCAACACCTGGTCCGAGCTGAACTCCTGCCACAGCCACTTCCCCGAGCGGGTCAAGGACGTGAAGCGCGGTGTGCTGCAGGCGGGCGGCTTCCCCGTCGAGATGCCCGCGCTCTCGGTCGACGAGAGCTTCAACAAGCCGACCTCGATGCTCTACCGCAACATGCTGGCGATGGAGACCGAGGAACAGATCCGCGCCCACCCGCTCGACGGGGTGGTGCTGATGGGCGGCTGCGACAAGACCACGCCGGGGCTCATCATGGGCGCCATCTCGGCGGGGGTGCCCTTTCTCTTCCTGCCCGCGGGCCCGATGCTGCGCGGCAATTACGCGGGCAAAATCCTGGGCAGCGGCTCGGATGCCTGGAAGTACTGGGACGAGCGCCGCGCCGGCAATATCACCGACGAGGACTGGCTCGGCCTGCAGGGCGGCATCGCGCGCTCGGCGGGCACCTGCATGACCATGGGCACCGCCTCGACGATGACCGCGATCACCGACGCCATGGGGCTCAGCCTGACCGGCGCCTCTTCGATTCCCGCCTCGGATTCCGGTCACCAGCGCATGGGCGCCGACTGCGGTCGCCGCATCGTCGAGATGGTCTGGGAGGACATGACCCCCGAGCAGATCATCACCCCCGCCGCGGTGCAGAATGCCGCCAAGGTCGCCATGGCCACCGGCTGCTCGACCAATGCCGTCGTCCATCTCATCGCCATGGCGCGCCGCGCGGGCGTCGATCTGACGCTCGACCATCTCGACGCGCTCGGCCGGGTCACCCCGCTGATCGCCAACGTCCGCCCCTCGGGCAAGGATTACCTGATGGAGGATTTCTACTACGCCGGGGGGCTGCGTGCGCTGATGAAGCAGATGCAGGAGATGCTCGACCTCTCCTGCCTCACCGTCACCGGGCGCACACTCGGCGACGAAATCGCCACCGCCGAGGTCTACAATGACGACGTGATCCGCCCGCTCACGAACCCGGTCTACCACGAGGGCTCGCTGGCGCTGCTGCGCGGCAACCTCTGCCCCGACGGCGCGGTGATCAAGCCCGCCGCCTGCGATCCCAAGTTCCACGTGCACGAAGGCCCGGCGCTGGTCTTCGACAGCTACCCCGAGATGAAGGCGGCGGTCGACGACGAGACGCTCGACGTGACGCCCGACCACGTCATGGTGCTGCGCAACGCCGGCCCGCAGGGCGGCCCGGGCTTTCCCGAATGGGGCATGCTGCCGATCCCCAAGGCGCTGATCAAGCAGGGCCACCGCGACATGCTGCGCATCTCCGACGCCCGCATGTCCGGCACCTCCTACGGCGCCTGCGTGCTGCATGTCGCGCCCGAGAGCTTCGTCGGCGGTCCGCTGGCGCTGCTCAAGACCGGCGACATCGTGCGGCTCGACCTGCCGAACCGCAGCCTCGACATGCTGGTGGACGAGGAAGAGATCGCCCGCCGCAGGGCCGCATGGACGCCGCCGGAGCCGCGCTTCGAACGGGGCTGGGGCTACATGTTCTCGCGCCACGTCACCCAGGCCGACAAGGGCTGCGACTTCGACTACCTCGAGCGCGACTTCGGCCGCGCCGCCGGTGAGCCCGACATATTCTGAGCCCGACAGTTTCCGAGAAAGGACCCACATGCTCGATCTCGACAGCGCCCTCGCTGGCATCTCCGGCATCCTTGTCACCCCCTATGACGAGGCGGGCGAGATCGCCCCGGCCAAGCTCACCCCGATCCTCGACCGCGCGCTTGGCGCCGGGCTGCACATGCCCGTGGTCAACGGCAACACCGGCGAGTTCTACGCGCTGACCACCGACGAGGCCTGCGTGATGGCCCGCGAGGTCTGCGCCATGGTCGACGGCCGCGCCCCGGTGCTCGCGGGCATCGGGCGCGGCATCCGCGACGCCTGCGCGCTGGCCCGCGCCAGTGCCGAGGCCGGGGCCACCGCGCTGATGATCCACCAACCGCCAGACCCCTTTGTCGCGCCGCGCGGCACGGTCGATTACGTCAAGGCCATCGCCGATGCCTCGGGCGGGCTGCCGATGATGCTCTACCTGCGCAACGACGCGATCGGCACCGGCGCCATCGCCGATCTTTGCGCGGTGCCCGGGGTGAAGGGCGTGAAATGGGCCACCCCCAACCCGCAGAAGCTCGCCGCCGCCAAGGCCGCCTGCGATCCCGCGATCACCTGGGTCGGCGGTCTTGCCGAGGTCTGGGCGCCGACCTTCTACGCAGTGGGCGCGCGCGGCTTCACCTCGGGACTGATCAACGTCTGGCCCGAGCGCTCGCTGGCGATCCACGCGGCGCTCGAGGCATCGGATTACACCGAGGCGAACCGGCTGATCCACGAGATGCAGGCCTTCGAGGACATCCGCGCCGAAGAGCTGAACGGCACCAATGTCACCGGCGTGAAGGCCGCGCTCCAGGCCACCGGCTTTGACTGCGGCCCGACCCGCCCGCCCTCGGCCTGGCCGCTGACCCCTGCGCAAGAGGAGAAACTGCAGGTCTTCCTCAAGACCAACGGCCTGATCTGACACCCATCCGCCGGGCGCACCGAACCTTGCCCCGCCCGACACGCCCCCCCTGTCCTTCTGGAGGAGACCCCGATGAATCCCGAAACCCGCGCCATCTTGATGGATGTCTCCGTCGCAACGCTGGCCACTGCGCTCTTCAAGCGCGGCCTGCGCAGCCAGGTGATCCAGGGCGTGCACCCGGTCGGCTGGAAAGGCCGGAACATGGTCGGCCCGGCCTTCACCCTGCGCTACATGCCCGCCCGCGAGGACCGCAACCAGCTGTCGGAGTTCCGCAATCCCGGGCACCCGCAGCGCGTGGCGATCGAGACCTGCCCCGAGGGCCACGTGCTGGTCATGGACAGCCGCAAGCAGGCCAACGCCGCCTCGGCGGGGGACATCCTGATCACCCGGCTGATGATGCGCGGCGGTGCCGGCGTCGTCACCGATGGCGGCTTCCGCGACGCTGCGGTGATCGCCGAGCTCGACATGCCGGCCTATCACAGCCGCCCGTCGAGCCCGACCAACCTCACCAACAACGAGGCCATCGCGATCAACGAGCCGATTGGCTGCGGCGACGCCCCGGTGTTCCCCGGCGACATCATCGTCGGCGACGCGGATTGCGTCATCGTGATCCCGGCGCATATGGCCGACGAGGTCGCCGCCGAGGCCCGAGAGATGACCGCATACGAGGATTTCGTGGTCGAGCAGGTCAAGGCGGGCGCGCCGATCATCGGGCTCTATCCCCGCGTCAACGAAGAGAAATACGGCCCCCTCTTCGAAGCGTGGCGGGCCGAGAACGGGCGCTGACCGGCCCCGCCAACGTGCGCGTCGCATGTGGCGCTTACGTCACGCCGCATCTTGCGGCGGTTGATCTCCCGACCGGAGGCGCGAGGGTCGCCGAGCGCTGCTGCACGGCACCTGCGCGGGCTCAGTCGAGCCGCGCGGGCGTGTCCTTCACCCGCCGGATCGGGATCGAGGATTCCAGTGAGGCGACCCCGGGCAGCTTGGTCAGCCGCCCGGTGAGAAAACGCTCGTATTCCGTCAGATCCCGCACAGAGATCCGCAGCAGGTAGTCGAAACTGCCGGTCATCAGCCAGCAGTCGACGACCTCGGGACAGCGCCGAACCTCGGTCTCGAAGGCCTCCAGCCGGTCGTCGATCTGCCGGTCGAGCCGCACCGAGATGAACACGCTGAAGCCGAACCCCAGCTTTCCCTCGTCGATCCGGGCGCTGTAGCCGGTGATATAGCCCTCGGACTCGAGCCTGCGGATCCGCCGCGCGCAGGGCGAGGCCGAGAGCCCGATCCGCTCGCTCAGGTCCTGATGACTGGCGCGCGCATTTTTCTGCAGCTCGCGGAGAAGCTTTCGGTCGATCTCGTCGAGGTCCTGGCTCATGTGCGCTGATTTTCCCCATCGAATCCATCTCTCACGCTTATTTCCACTACACAAAGGCGCCATGGGCAATGGGAAAGGCGAGTTCCGCTTCGGCGAGTCATATACGCTCGCGCGGAAAGGGAGGGACTACATGACCGACGACGCGCAGCACCTCAAGATGATCGAGCAGCGACTGCTTTGGCTGTCGCACTGGATGATCCACAACGCCAATCATCTCCGGCCCAAGCAGGACGGCATCAAGATCGGCGGGCATCAGGCCTCCTCGGCCTCGATGGTGTCGATCATGACGGCGCTCTACTTCTCGGCGCTGCGCCCCGAGGACCGGGTGGCGGTCAAGCCCCATGCCTCGCCGATCTTCCACGCGATGCAGTACCTGATGGGCAACCAGACGCGCGAGAAGATGGAGAATTTTCGCGGCTACGGCGGCGTGCAGAGCTACCCGAGCCGCACCAAGGACATCGACGATGTGGATTTCTCCACCGGCTCGGTCGGGCTTGGCGTCGGCATCACCGCGCTGGCTTCGATGGTGCAGGACTTCATCCGCGCCAAGGACTGGGGGGCCGAGGTCGATGCCGGCCGGATGGTCGCACTGGTCGGCGATGCCGAGCTTGACGAGGGCAATGTCTACGAGGTGCTGCAGGAGGGCTGGAAGAACGACCTGCGCAACTGCTGGTGGGTGATCGACTACAACCGCCAGTCGCTCGACGGCATCGTCCGCGAGGGGCTCTTCGGGCGGGTCGAGAAGATCTTCGAGGCCTTCGGCTGGGACGTGGTGCGGGTGAAATACGGCGCCCTGCAGCGCGATGCCTTCGACGAGCCCGGCGGCGCGCGGCTGCGCGACTGGATCGACGCCTGCCCCAATGCCGAATACTCCGCCCTGACCTACCGCGGCGGCGCGGTCTGGCGCGAGCGGCTGATGGAGGATCTGGGCGATCAGGGCGATGTGACGGCGCTCCTCGAGCGGCGCAGCGATGCCGAGCTGGCGGCGCTGATGGAGAACCTCGGCGGCAACTGCGTGTCCACCATGGCCGAGGCCTTTGCCGCCGTGGACCACGACCGCCCCGTGTGTTTCCTCGCCTATACGATCAAGGGCTGGGGCACACCCATCGCCGGGCACAAGGACAACCACGGCGGGCTGATGACCAAGGCGCAGATGGCCGAATGGCAGGCGCATATGGGCGTCGCCGAGGGTCAGGAATGGGAGCCCTTCGCCACGGTGAAGGATGGCGCGGCGCTGAAGCAGTTCCTCGCCCGCGTGCCCTTCTTCGCGCGCGGCGCGCGGCGCTATTCCGATGCCCGCCTGCCCGTCCCTGCCGTCGCGGTGGACACCAGCCGCGAGATCTCGACGCAGATGGCCTTTGGCAAGATCCTCGACGATCTGGCGCGCGGTGACAGCGATCTGGCGGCGCGGATCATGACCACCTCGCCCGACGTGACCGGCACCACCGGCCTCGGCCCCTGGGTCAACCGGCGCAAGCTCTTCGCCCGCGCGGCGCAGAGCGATGCTTTCATCGAGCACCGCATCCCCTCGACCGCCAAGTGGAACTTCGCCCCCGAGGGGCAGCACCTCGAGCTTGGTATCGCCGAGATGAACCTCTTCCTGCTGCTTGGCGCGGCGGGGCTGTCGCACAGCCTCTTCGGCAAGCGGGTGATCCCCATCGGCACGGTTTACGACCCCTTCGTCGCGCGCGGGCTCGATGCGCTGAACTACGCCTGCTACCAGGACGCGCGTTTCATGATCGTCGGCACGCCCTCGGGCGTCACGCTCGCCCCCGAGGGCGGCGCGCACCAGTCGATCGGCACGCCGCTCATCGGCATGAGCCAGGACGGGCTCGCGGCCTTCGAGCCCGCCTTTGCCGACGAGCTGGCGGTGATCATGGAATGGGCCTTCGACTACCTGCAGCGCGATGGACACAAGGACGGCGGCGGAGACCCCGACGAGCGCACATGGCTGCGCGACGAGACCGGCGGCTCGGTCTACCTGCGGCTCACCACCAAGCCGCTCGAGCAGCCCGGCAAGCGCCATGACGACGCCTTCGTGCAGGGCGCCATCGACGGCGGCTACTGGCTGCGCAAGCCGGGGCCGAACTGCTCGGTGGTCATCGCCTATCAGGGCGCGGTGGCCGACGAGGCGATCGCCGCGGCGGGGATGATCGGCGAGCACCGGCGCGATGTGGGGGTTCTGGCGGTGACCTCGGCGGACCGGCTCAACGCCGGCTGGACCGCGGCGCAGCGGGATCGGGCGCGCGGCAATGCGCAGGCGCGCTCGCATGTGGAATCGCTGCTCGGCGAGCTGCCGCGCCACTGCACGCTGGTCACGGCAATCGACGGACACCCGGCAACACTGTCGTGGCTCGGCGCGGTCGCCGGGCACCGGGTGATCCCGCATGGGGTCGAGCACTTCGGCCAGACCGGGACAATCGGCGATCTCTACCGCCACTTCGGTCTGGATCGCGAGAGCCTCGCGCAGGCGGTGACCCATCTGACCGTCGGGGCGGCGGTCGCCTGACGCGGCGGCCCTCTGAAAATTCCACCGGTAAAAATCCCCCTGCGCGCTAGGGCGCCCAGGGGGCCAGCAGCAGCGCCAATGCCGCCCAGCAAGTCACTTCGGAGACAAGCTGTACCGCCCCGAGCACATCGCCGGTCACGCCGCCGATGCGGCGCCGGGCGAGCCACCCAAGCGTTCCGGCCACGCCGCAGCAGAGCAGCCCCAGCACGAGAGCTGCGCCGCCCGCCAGCGCCACCCCCACCAGCGCGAGGCCCAGCACCATCGCCCGCGCCGCCCGGCTGCGGCCCGCGGCGAGCCGCCCCAGCCCATCGGCGCGGGCGGGGGGCAGCAGCTCTTGCAGGCCCACCATCGCGGCGCGGCTGACCATACCGATCAGCACGAACCAGCCCGCCCCGGCGGCGGACCCCAACTCCGGCCCGAGTTGCGCCAGCCCCGCCCCCCAGAGCACGGTGGCAAGGATCAGCGCCATCACGCCGTAGCTGCCGATGCGGCTGTCGCGCATGATCTCGAGGCAATGCTCCCGGTCGCGCCCGCCACCGATCCCGTCGGCGAAATCCGCCAGCCCATCGACATGCAGCGCGCCGGTCGCCAGCACCTGCGCCGCCACCGCCAGCGCCGCCGCCAGCAGGGGCGCGCCCCCCAGCGCCAAGCCCGCCGCAAAGGCCGCCCAGCCGATCAGCCCGACCAGCGCGCCCACCAGCGGAAAGGCCCAGCGGGCGGCGGCGAGCGAGGGCGCATCCCCCGCGATCCGCCCGGCGGGCAGCCGTGTCAGCAGCATCACCGCCACCTGCAGCTCGCGCAGCCGGGCGCGAAGCGGGCTCATCCGCCCGAGACCCCGGCCTGTGCAAAGGTCGCCATGCCGTTGTGGCACTCCAAGGCCGCGCGCAGCACGCCGAGCGCAAGCGCCGCCCCCGAGCCCTCGCCAAGCGCCATGTCGAGCGCCAGCACCGGCGCCTTGTCCATGGCGTCGAGCAACCGGGCGTGGCCGGGCTCGCGGCTGACATGGCCGACGAGACAATGCTCCAGAAACCGCGGATTGGCGGCGAAGAGCGGCGCGGTCGCCGCGGTGCAGATGAACCCGTCGAGGATGACCGGGATACGCCGCGCCCGCGCCTCGATCAGCGCGCCGCAGATCGCCGCCTGCTCGCGCCCGCCGAGCGCCGCGAGAATGCCCAGCCCCTGCGCCCCGGCGTGGCGCGCGCAGGCGCGGCGCACCGCACCCGCCTTGCGTGCAAGGCCCGCCTCGTCCGAACCGGTGCCGCGACCGATCCAGCCCTCTGGATCTCCGCCGAAACCGGCGCAGGCGAGCGCCGCGGCAATGGTCGAGTTGCCGATTCCCATCTCGCCGAGGATCACCACCTGCGCGTCGCCCGCGACCGCCTCGGCGCCGCGCCGCATCGCGGCCAGCGTCTCGGCTTCGGTCATCGCGGGGGCTTCGGTAATGTCCGCCGTCGGCCGGTCGAGGTCGAGCGCCACCACCGACAGCTCGGCCCCCGCGGCGCGGCAGAGCTGGTTGATCGCTGCGCCCCCGGCCTCGAAAGTGGCCACCATCTGGGCGGTGACTTCCTGCGGGAAGGGGTTCACCCCCTGCGCGCAGACCCCGTGGTTGCCGGCAAAGACCAGCGCCTGCGCCTTGCCGAGCCGCGGGCGCTCGGCCCCCTGCCAACCGGCCATGAAGACCGCCAGATCCTCGAGCCGGCCCAGCGAGCCCGGCGGCTTGGACAGGCTCGCCTGCCGGTCCCGCGCGGCCTGCGCCGCGGCCGCGTCGGCCCCGGGCAGCGTCCCTGCCAAATCCGCGATGGCCGCAAGCGTGGGGATGTCAGAAAGAATGCTCATTCGGTTTCACCTTCACTGGGTAGCCCGCCACCGCCAGCCAGACCTCGTCGCAGGCCTCGGCCACGGCTTGGTTCATCCAGCCCGCGGCATCGCGGAAGCTGCGGGCGAGCCGGTTCTCCGGGACGATTCCCGCCCCGACTTCATTGGTCACGAAAATCACCGGGGCGCGCTGCCGCGCGATCTCCTGCACCAGCGCCTGCACCGCGCTGCGCCAGTCCGCCTCGGCCAGCAGCAGGTTCGTCAACCAGAGCGTCAGGCAATCGACAAGCCGAGGCAGATCGCCGTCGCTGGCGCGCAGCGCGGCGCCAAGATCGCGGGGCGCGTGCAGCTCCTGCCAGCAGGCGCCCCGCCGCGAACGGTGCTCTGCGATGCGCGCGGCCATTTCCTCATCACCCTCGTAAATCTCTGCGGTGGCGATATAAATCGCCCGTCCACAGGGGGCGAGCGCCCTGCGTTCGGCAAGCGTCGACTTGCCTGACCGTGCCCCGCCCGTGATGAGTATCGACCTTGTCATTTCCGCATGGGAAAGCATCAATGTCGCCAAAAGGGAAGAGGCAAGCAGGCCGTTGCAGCACAAAACACCCGGCTCCGGAGAGCTGATCCTGATCCGCCACGCACCGATTGCCGAGCCCGGCAGGCTCTGTGGCCGCACCGATCTTGCGGCGCGGATCGAGCCTGCGCGGATCGCGGCCCTGCGCGCCGCGCTGCCCGCGCCGGGCGCTCTCGTCAGCAGCCCCGCGCAGCGCTGCCAGCAGACCGCCAAGGCGCTCTGGCCCGAGCGCGCGGCGGTGCCCGATGCGGTGCTCTGGGAGCAGGATTTCGGCGCGCATGACGGGCGGCCCTACGCCGAGCTGCCCGATCTCGGCCCGATGGAGGGCCCTGCGCTGGCACAGTGGAGCCCACCGGGAGGCGAGAGCTTTGCAGGCCTCTGCGCCCGCGTCCGCCCGGCGCTGCTGTGCTATGGGCGGCAGGCGGCGCAGGACGCCGCGCCGGTGGTGCTGGTGGTCCACGCCGGTGTGATCCGCGCGGCGCTGTCGCAGGTGACCGGGTCCCAGCACGCGGGCCTCGCATTCGAGATCGCGCCTCTTTCGGTCACCCGCCTGCGCTGCGGTGCCGAGGGGCCTTTCTCGGTGATCGAGGCGGGCCGCGCATGAGCTGGACCCCGGTGTGCGTCGAGGGCCATTTCGGCGAGTGGATTCAGGGGCGCATGGGCAAGGGCGGCCCCGTCGCCCTGGTGACCGTCCGCTGCCCGGCCCTGACCGTCCGCGCCCCCGGAGAGGGCGCGCTGCCCTTCTCCCGGGGCCAGCTCGCAAGTTTCGCCGCGCAGCTCGGGATCGCGCCGTGCTTTCCCGGCACGGCGCGGACCGCCCCGCTCGGAGGCGGCGCCGGGGCCTCCACCGCGACGCTTGTCGCCCTGGCCCGCGCCGCGGGTGTCACTGTCAGCGCCGAGCGCCTCGCCGCGGCCTGCCTCGCGGTCGAGGGCGCCAGCGATCCGCTGATGTTCCCCCGGCCGGACGCCCTGCTCTGGGCCTCGCGAGAGGGGCGGATCCTGCGCCAGATGCCCGCGCCGCCCGCCTGCCACATCCTCGGAGGGTTCTGGGGCGCGCCGCATCGCACCGACCCCGGGGACGAGAATTTCGACGACATCGCCGATCTGGTCGACGCATGGGCAGCCGCCGTCACCCGGCGCGACCTGACCGCCTGTGCGCGCCTTGCCAGTGCCTCGGCGCGGCGGTGCACCGCGCGGCGCGGCCCCTCCCTTGCGCAGTCCGACCCGCTGCCCGAGCTGGCACGCGAGCTTGGCGCGCTCGGCTGGCTGCGCGCCCACACCGGCTCGGCGCGGGGGCTGATCTTTGCCCCCGGCACCCTGCCTGCACAGGGCGCCGCGGCATTGGCCGAGGCCGGGCTCACCGGCGTGCTGACCTTCGGGACGGGCGCGGCATGAGCTTTGCGCTGATGATGCTGGGGGGGATGGTGCTCGATCTGTTGCTGGGCTGGCCGGAGCGGCTCTACGTGCGGATCGGCCATCCGGTGACATGGCTGGGCAAGGCGATCTCGGCGCTGGAGCGGCGGCTCAACCGGGGTAGCCGGAGGCGCAGGCTCTGGCTCGGGGCGCTGACCACGCTGTCGACCGTCGCCCTTGCCGCGCTGCCCGCTGTTGCCGTGCAGGCGCTGCTGCCGGACAGCGTTGCGGGCAGCCTCCTCGGCGCGGTGCTCGCCTGGCCGTTGATCGCCCTGCGCGCGATGCACGCGCATGTTGCCGCCGTCGCCACGCCGCTGGCGCGGGGCGATCTCGGGGCCGCCCGCCACGCCGTCTCGATGATCGTGGGGCGCGACCCGGCACAGCTGGACCCCGCGGGGATCGCCCGCGCCGCGACAGAGAGCCTCGCCGAGAACAGCTCGGACGGCATCGTCGCGCCGCTCTTCTGGGGGGCGGTGGTGGGTCTGCCGGGGATCGCCGCCTACAAGGCCGTGAACACGCTCGATTCGATGATCGGCCATCGCAACGACCGCTACGAGGCCTTCGGCAAGGTCGCGGCCCGGCTCGACGACGTGGCCAACTGGCTCCCGGCGCGGCTCACCGGGGTGCTCTTCGCCCTCGCCAGCGGCCGCCGCCTGCCCGCGGCGCTGCGGGTGATGGGGCGCGATGCGCGCAAGCACCGCTCGCCCAACGCGGGATGGCCCGAGAGCGCCATGGCAGCGGCGCTGGATGTCCGTCTCTCGGGGCCGCGCGTCTATGGCGAACGGATCGCCGAGGAGCCCTGGCTCAACGCCGGCGCCCCCGATCCGACGCCGCAGGGTCTCAGCCGCGCGCTGCGCCTCTATCGCCGGGCCATGGCGCTCTGTGCCCTTGCGCTCGCCGCGCTGGTCCTGTTCGAGTGAGCGCCATGGACACCCTGCCCGACCCGCCCTTCGCCCCGCCCGCCGGCCCCTCCAGGGATCACGGCGGCAACCTCGATGCCGCCATGGCGCGCTTCGGCGGAGACCGCGCGAGCTGGCTGGATCTCTCGACCGGCATCAACCCCGACCCCTACCCGGTTCCGGAGATCCCGGCCGAGGCCTGGGCCGTGCTGCCGCGCCGCACCGAGATGGCGCGTCTGATCGCCGCGGCGCGCACCGCCTATGCCTGCCCGGCGCGCATCGTGCCGGTCAATGGCGCGCAAGGGGCGATCCAGCTGGTGCCATCACTGCGCGCGCCCGGACGGGCGGCGGTGCTGGGGCCGACCTACAACGAGCATGCGGCGGCGCTGCGCGCGGGCGGTTGGCAGGTGACCGAGACAACCCGCCTCGCGGCCCTTCACGGCGCCGATATCGCCGTGGTGGTAAACCCTAACAACCCCGACGGGCGGCACAGCGATCCCGAGACGCTTTGTGCGCTGGCAGCGCGGGTCGGGCTGCTGGTGGTGGACGAGAGTTTTGCCGATCCCGAGCCCGGGCGCTCCATCGCGCCGCGCCTCGACGGAGGCCTGCCGAACGTCATCGTGCTGCGCTCCTTCGGCAAGTTCTACGGGCTGGCCGGTCTGCGGCTGGGGTTCGCGCTGGCGCAAGGCGCGCTCGGCGACCGGCTGGCCGAGCTTGCCGGGCCCTGGCCGGTCTCGGGCCCGGCGATCGAGATCGCCTCGGCGGCGCTTGCCGACCGCCAGTGGCAGGCGGAGACCACCGCGCGCCTCACCAGCGACGCCGCGCGGCTCGACGCCCTGGCGCAGGGGACCGGCTGGGCCTTGGTCGGCAGCACGCCGCTTTTCCGCACCTACGCCGCCCCGGACGCGCTGGCGGCGCAGGACCGCCTTGCCCAGAGCCATGTCTGGACCCGCATCTTCCCCTATTCCGAGCGCTGGATCCGCCTCGGCCTGCCGCCCTCGGACCGCTGGGCACAGCTCGAGGCGGCCTTCGCCACGCTTTGAGCGCTCAGAATTCGACGCCCTGCTGCGCCTTGATCCCGTCGCGGAACGGGTGCTTGACCAGCGTCATCTCGGTCACCAGGTCCGCCGCCTCGATCAGCTCGGGCTTGGCGTTGCGCCCGGTCAGGCAGACGTGGGTCATCTCCGGTTTCCGTTCGAGCAGGAAGCCGACCACCTCGTCGATATCGAGATACCCGTAGCGCAGCGCGATGTTGATCTCGTCGAGCAGCACGAAGCGCACCTCGGGATCGAGGATCTGTTCCTGCGCGATCTGCCAGCCGCGCTGCGCCGCCGCGATGTCGCGCGCGCGGTCCTGCGTCTCCCAGGTGAAGCCCTCTCCCGAGACGAAGAAGCGGCACTCATCGGCAAATTTCTCGCGGATCATCTTCGCCTCGCCGGTGACCCAGTTGCCCTTGATGAACTGCACCACGGCGCAGGGCATGCCATGGGCGATGCAGCGCAGGATCATCCCGAAGCCCGACGACGACTTGCCCTTGCCGGGGCCGGTATGAACGAGAATGAGGCCCTTTTCAGCGGTTTTCCCGGCCATCATCCGGTCCCGCGCAGCCTTGATTTTCTTCATCTTTTCCGCGTGGCGGGTGTTGGTCTCATCGTTCATGCTGCTCTCTCCGGTCTTGACAGGGGTCGGATTTCCGGGCGATCTGACCCCACGCTGGTGCCCGTGTAAACGGGTGAAAAGGGAATGTGCAGCCGCGAGTGATCGCGGTCAGGCACAGCCGCCCCCGCGACCGTGAACGGAAAAGGGCGCTCGGAAAGCCACTGGCCATCGGGCTGGGAAGGCAGAGCGCCTGCTGGGCCAAACGCCCTGAATTCCGTGAGCCGGGAGACCTGCCAGCCATGACTTTTGAGACCGGACGGGGTGTGCCGGTGTCGGGGTGTTCCCATGCCCGGGATCCATTCCGCCGTTACCCCTGTGCGCCCAATGGATGAGGCGACACGAATGATGGACTGCGCGCACACGCGTCAGGAGAGTGACACCGAACTGCTGGTCTGCGTGACCTGCCGCCGGGCGGGGGTGACCCCAGAGGACGCGCGGCGCCCCGGTCAGGCGCTCTTTGACCAGATCACCGCGCTCGATCGGCCCGAAGGGGTGCGGATCACCGCCACCGACTGCCTGCAGAACTGCGATTTCGGCTGCACCGTCGCGCTGCGCGGCGGGGCGGAGAAGTGGACCTACGTCTTCGCCAACGTCGACGAGTCCGCGCATCCCGAGATGCTGCTCGCCGGCGCCGCGCAATACCACGCGGCGCCCGACGGGGTGATCCCCTGGCGCCAGCGCCCCGAGCATTTCAAGCGCAACTGCGTCGCCCGCATCCCCCCGCTTACCCCCGCGCCCAAGCAACAGGACCGCTGAACATGGCCGATCTTACGAAACTCCCCGTCACCGTGATCACCGGCTTTCTCGGCTCGGGCAAGACCACCCTCGTCAGCCACCTGATGCGCAACCCGGGCGGGCGGCGGCTCGCGGTGGTGGTTAACGAATTCGGCGACGTCGGCGTCGATGGCGAGATCCTGCGCGGCTGCGCGATCCCGGACTGCCCCGCCGAGAACGTGGTCGAGCTGGCCAACGGCTGCATCTGCTGCACCGTGGCCGACGATTTCATCCCCACCATCGAGGCGCTGCTGGCGCTCGAGCCGCGCCCCGACCACATCCTCATCGAGACCTCGGGCCTCGCGCTGCCGAAGCCGCTGCTGCAGGCCTTCGACTGGCCGCAGATCCGCGCCCGCATCACCGTCGACGGCGTCATCGCGCTCGCCGACGCCGAGGCGGTCGCAGCGGGCCGCTTCGCCCCCAACGTGGCGGCGGTGGACGCACAGCGCGCCGCCGACGAGAGCCTCGATCACGAGACGCCGCTGTCGGAGGTCTTCGAGGACCAGATCGCCTGCGCCGACATCGTGCTGCTGACCAAGCCCGATCTTGCCGGCGCCGAGGCCGTGGCCCGTGCCCGCGAGGTCATCGCCGCCGAGGCGCCGCGCCCGATGCCGGTGGTCGAAGTGGCAGAAGGCGTGGTCGACCCGCGGATCATCCTCGGGCTCGGTGCCGCCGCCGAGGACGATCTCGACGCCCGGCCCAGCCACCATGACACCCCGCACGACCACGACCACGAGGAGTTCGAGTCGATCACCGTCGACCTTCCCGAGCTCGCCGATCCCGCGCAGCTGGTCCACGCCATCGAGGGGCTCGCCCGCAGCCACAACATCCTGCGGGTGAAGGGCTATGCGGCGGTCTCGGGCAAGCCGATGCGCCTGCTTGTGCAGGCCGTGGGCGCGCGGGTGCGGCACCAGTTCGACCGTATGTGGCAGCCGGGCGAGGCCCGCGCCGGGCGGCTGGTGGTGATCGCCGAGCATGATGACATCCGCGAAGACGAGATCCGCGCCGCCCTGAGCCGCGCAGTGCTCGATCCGGCCCTCTAGGCCGCGCCGCAGATGCACGTCGTCTTCCGCGAAAGCCACGGGCTCGAGGACCTCGAGACCCCGACGGACCTGATGCAGGATCCGGCGGATCTCGTGGTGCTGTCCTTCTCCGACAGCGACCTCGGGGCCTTCGCGGAAGCCTGGCACCAGAGCGGCGGAAGCCTGCCCTCGCTGCGCCTCGCCAACCTCGCGCAGCTGCGCCATCCGCTGTCGGTCGACACCTACGTGGAGCGCACGCTTGCGGGCGCCAAGGGCATCCTCGTGCGGCTGATCGGCGGGCGGCCCTATTGGGACTACGGACTCTTGCAGCTGCAGGCGCTGGCGCAGCGGCAGGGGATCGCCCTTGCCGTGCTGCCCGCCGACGGCCGCCCCGACCCGCGGCTCGACGAGGTCTCGACTCTGCCGCTCTCGACCCTGCGCCAGCTTGCCGGGCTCTGCGACACCGGCGGCCCCGCCGCGGCGCAGGCGGCGCTGGCACAACTGGCGCTGGCCTCGGGCCTCGGCGCGCCCCCGGTGCGCGGCGCGCGCGCCCTGCCCGAGGTGGGCCTGTGGACACCCGAGACCGGGCCCGAGTCACTTGATGAGCCGAGGAGCGCCGCCCCTCGCGCTCCCCGGCGCATTTGGAACGAGAAGACGGGGCGACGGATTCTCGTCGTCTTCTACCGCGCCTACCTGGTGGCGGCGGACATGGCCCCCATCGCCGCACTCTTCGCGGCCTTCCGGGCCGAGGGCTGCGAGGTGGTCGGACTCTTCGCCCCCTCGCTGAAAGCGCCCGGCGCGGCGGAGGCGCTGCAAGAGGCCGTGGCCAGGCTCTGCCCCGACGCCATCGTCAGCGCCACCGCCTTCAGCGGGCGCGGCGCGGCGGGCTCGCCGCTCGACGCCGCGGGCGTGCCGGTCTTCCAGGTGGCCCTCGCAACCTCCACCGAAGAGGCCTGGGGCGCGGCGGACCGGGGGCTCTCGCCCGCCGATCTGGCCATGCACGTGGTGCTGCCCGAGGTCGACGGGCGGCTTCTGGCCGGGGTTGTCTCGTTCAAGGCGCACGGGGAGCGAGACCCGGAGCTGCAGTTCGCCCGCACCCTGCACCGCCCTCACGGTCCGGGGATCGCCGCCGCCGTTGCCCGGGTCATGGGCTGGCTGCGCCTGGCGGCACGGCCTGTGGCCGAGCGCCGGGTGGCGCTGATCCTCTCGACCTACCCCGGCAAGGACTGGAACCTCGGCCACGCGGTCGGCCTCGACGCCCCGGCCTCGGCGCGGGCCATCCTCGAGGACCTGCGCGCGGCGGGATACGCGGTGCCCGAGCCGGGTGCTGATCTGGAGGCGGCGCTGCAGGACCGCAGCCTGCGGCTGCCGCTGGCGGAGTACCGCGCGGCGCTGGCCCAGCTGCCGGAGCGCCTTCGGCAGCAGATCACCGCCACCTGGGGCGCGCCCGAGGCGGACGCGCAGATCGACGGCGACGCCTTCCGGGTCGCGGCGCTGGAACTTGGCCCCTGCCTCATCGCCCTGCAGCCCGAGCGCGGCACCCCGGCGGCGCGCGCGGGCGAGTACCACGATCTCGCGCGTGTGCCGCGCCATGCCTATGTCGCTTTCTACCTCTGGCTGCAGACCCGCGCCGACGCGCTGGTGCATATCGGCGCCCACGGCACGCTGGAATGGCTGCCCGGCAAGGCTGTCGCCCTCTCCGGGACCTGCTGGCCGCAGGTGCTGACCGGCGCGCTGCCGGTGCTCTATCCGTTCATCGTCAACGATCCCGGCGAGGCGGCGCAGGCCAAGCGGCGCATCGGCGCGCTCACCCTCGGCCACCTGCCGCCGCAGCTCGCCGCGAGCGAGATCCCCGACCGGCTGACCCACCTGGAAAGCCTGCTCGACGAGTTCTCCACCGCCGACGGGCTCGACCCGCGCCGCCGCGACCGGCTGCAGGCCGACATCCGCGCCGAGGCCCGCGCCCGCGGCGTCGAGGCCGACCTGGGGCTCGGCGAGGCCGCCTCCACCGCCGAGGCGATCCCCCGCATCGACCGCTTCGTCTGCGACATCAAGGAGAGCCGCTTCGGCGCGGGGCTGCACGTCTGGGGCCGCCCGCCGCCGGGCTGCACCGAGCCGGAGATCCGCGCCTCGGTGCAGGCCGAACGGGCCGCGCTCATCGCCGCGCTCGATGGTCGGCGGATCGAGGCGGGGCCCTCGGGGTCGCCCTGGCGCGGGCGGCGCGACGTGCTGCCGAGCGGGCGCAACCTCTACACCACCGACCCGCGCGCGGTGCCGAGCCGCGCCGCCCATGCGCAGGGGGTGCGGCTGGCCGAAGAGCTGATGCGCCGCCACCTGCAGGACCACGGTGACTGGCCGGGCGGGCTGGTCGTCGATCTCTGGGGGTCGGCCACCATGCGCACCGCCGGCGAGGAATTCGCCATGGCGCTGCACCTCTTGGGCGTGCGGCCGGTCTGGGACGAGGGCTCGGCGCGGGTCTGCGGCCTCGAGGTGCTGCCGATCGCCGAGCTCGACCGCCCGCGCATCGACGTCACGCTGCGGGTCTCGGGGCTGTTCCGCGATGTCTTCCCCACGCTCTCGGGGCTCTTCGCGACAGCGGTCGCCGCGCTGGCGGCGCGCGACGAGGCGCCGGAGTGGAACCCCTATGCCGGGACCGCGCCGGGCGCGCGGGTCTACGGCCCGGCGCCGGGCAGCTTCGGGCTGGGCATGGGCGCGGCATTGGACAGCTACGATGACGGGGCCCGACGCGCCGCCGGGGAGGCCTGGCTCGACGCCTCGTCCTGTGCGCTGGACGGCGCGGGCGCGACCCGCGACGAGGCCGGGATCCGCGCCCGCGTCGCGCAGGCCGAGGCCTTCGTGCACCTTCAGGACCTGCCCGAGACCGACCTGCTGCTCGCCGCCGACTACGCCGCGCATGAGGCGGGCTTTGCCGCCGCACAGGCCGCGACTGGCGGGCAGGCCGCACTCTACCATCTCGACAGCACCGACCCCGCGCGCCCCCGCGCCCGCGCCCTGCCCGAAGAGATCGCCCGCGTGGTGCAGGCCCGCGCCGCCAACCCGCGCTGGATCGCCGGAATGCGCGCCCATGGCTTCCGCGGCGCCGCCGAGATCGCCGCGACGCTCGAGCACATGGCCGCCTTCGCGCATCTGGCGGGGGCGGTCGGCGGGCATCTGTTCGACCTCTATCACGCGGCGACGCTCGGCGATCCCGAAACCGAGGCCTTCCTGCGCGGCGCCAACCCCGGCGCCCATGCGGCGATGCTCGAACGCTTCCGCGCACTGCGCGAGGCCGGGCTCTGGGACAGCCGCCGGAACTCGGTGATCGCCGCGCTGGAGGACCGGTCGTGAGCGCCCCGCTGGTCAAGGGCTGGTGCCCCGGCGCGCACCGCCCGATGCTCTCGGGCGACGGGCTGGTGGTGCGGGTGCGCCCGTTCCGCGCCGAGCTGAGCGCCGCGCAGGCGCTGGCGCTTTGCGATCTCGCGCGGACCCATGGCAACGGAACGCTGGAGCTGACTTCCCGCGCTAACCTGCAGATCCGCGGGGTGCCCGAGGCCGCCTTCCCCGCGCTGCTGGAGGGTTTGGACGCGCTAGGGCTGATCGACGCCGACCCGGCGGTCGAGGCGCGGCGCAATATCCTGATGCCCGCGGGCTGGCGCGCGGGCGATCTGACCGACCGGCTTCACGCGGCGCTTCTGGAGACCCTGCCCGCGCTGCCGCCCTTGCCCGCCAAGATGGGCTTTGCGCTCGACACCGGGCCGCAGGGGCAGCTTGCCCCGGGGTCTGCCGATTTCCGCTTCGAGCTGGACCCGGCGGGGGCGCTGCTGCTGCGCGCCGACGGGGCGGCAACGGGGTGTGCGGTTTCGGAAGCGGGCGCGATGGCGGCCCTTGCCGAGCTGGCCCGCTGGTTCGTCGCCACCGGCGGCCCCGAGGCGGGGCGCATGGCGCGGCATCTGCGGCAGGTCTCGCTTCCGCAGACATGGCGGGGCACCGCACCGCGCGCGGCGGGGGCCTGCCCTGAACCCGGTGGCATGGAGGGGGACCGGCTGCTTGGCGTGCCCTTTGGCAGCATGGAGGCCAGCGTGCTCGCGGAGCTTGTCGAAACCAGCGGCGCGCGGGCGGTGCGATTGATGACCGGCCGGCTCCTCTGCCTGCGCGGCGGCCACGCCGACACCGCCGCCCCCGGGTTCGTCACCGCCCCCGGCAGCGCGCTCCTGACCGCCCACGCCTGCCCGGGCGCCCCCTTCTGCCCGCAGGCGACCGTGCCCACCCGCGCGCTCGCGGCCCGGCTGGCACCAAAGGTCCGCGGCACGCTGCACGTCTCGGGCTGCGCCAAGGGCTGCGCCCTGCCGCGCGGCGCCGATGTCACGCTGGTGGGACGGCAGGGCGGCTTCGACCTCGTGGAACATGGCGCGCCCTGGGACACCCCCGCCCGCACCGGCATGTCTCCCGCACAACTCGACGATCTTCCCACCCTCCTATCGGGACAGCCCTGATGCCCTATGACTACGAAAAGGATGGCGCGGCCATCTACCGCCAGAGCTTCGCCACGATCCGCGCCGAGGCCGATCTCGCGCGGTTCTCGCGCGACGAGGAGCCCATCGCCGTGCGGATGATCCACGCGGCGGGGATGGTCGGGCTCGAGCGGCACATCCGCTTCTCCGAGGGCTTCGCCGCCGCCGCCCGCGCCGCGCTGGCGCGGGGCGCGCCGATCCTTTGCGATGCGCGGATGGTGTCCGAGGGCGTCACCCGCCCGCGCCTGCCCGCCGACAACCCGGTGCTCTGCACATTGCGCGACCCCAGCGTGCCCGACTTGGCCCGCGCCATGGGCACCACCCGCTCGGCGGCGGCGCTCGAGCTTTGGCGGCCCCAGCTCGCGGGTGCGCTGGTGGCCATCGGCAATGCCCCGACGGCGCTCTTTCACCTGCTGAACATGCTCGAGGATCCGGCCTGCCCGCGCCCGGCGGCGATCATCGGCTGCCCCGTCGGGTTCGTCGGCGCGGTGGAAAGCAAGGACGCGCTCTGGCAGGCGCAGCCCGTGCCGTGCGTCCTCGTCGAGGGGCGGCTTGGCGGCAGCGCGATCACCGTCGCGGCGATCAACGCCATCGCGAGCCGCGCCGAATGAACGCTCAGGGGGAAATCCGCGCAGAGGCCAGCGCAGAGGTAGGCGCGCGGGTGCAGGGCACGATCTGGGGCGTCGGCCTCGGCCCCGGCGATCCCGACCTCATGTCGGTGCGCGCCGACCGGCTGCTGCGCAAGGCCCGCCACGTGGCCTATTTCCGCAAGGCCGGGCGACCCGGACAGGCCCGGCGCATCGTCGAGGGGATGCTGCGCCCCGACGTGATCGAGATCGCCATGGAGTACCCGGTGACCACCGAGATCCCGCTCACCGATCCGCGCTACAACGCGCTGCTCTCGGCCTTCTACGAGGGCTGTACCGCGAAGCTCCGCGCCCTGTCGGAGGCGGGCCACGAGGTGCTGGTGCTCGCCGAGGGCGACCCGTTCTTCTACGGCTCCTTCATGCATCTCTTCACCCGGCTCAAGGGCCATGCGCCGCTGCAGGTGATCCCGGCGATCCCCGGCATGGCCGCCGCCTGGTGCGCCACCGGCCTGCCGATCACCTGGGGCGACGACGTGATGAGCACGCTCATGGGCACCCTGCCCGAGGCCGAGCTGGTGCGGCAGATGCGCAATGCCGACGCGCTGGTGATCATGAAAATCGGCCGCAACATCGACAAGGTCCGCCGCGCCCTGCGCGCCGCCGGGCGCTTCGAGGAGGCCTGGCTGGTGGAACATGCCGCGATGCCGGGCCAGTCCGTGCAGCGCCTGTCGGAGGCCGAGGGCCGGGTAACGCCCTATTTCTCCATCGTGCTGGTGCACGGACAGGGGCGGCGGCCATGAGCGGACGGCTGGTCATCGCCGGGCTCGGCCCCGGATCGGAGGCACTGGTCACCCCAGAGGTCACTGCCGCGCTGGCCGAGGCGACGGATGTGGTCGGCTATATCCCCTATGTCGCCCGCGTCACGCCGCGCCCCGGCCTGACGCTGCATGCCTCGGACAACCGGGTCGAGCTGGACCGCGCCCGCCACGCGCTCGAGATGGCCTGCGCCGGCCGCTCGGTCGTCGTGGTCTCTTCAGGCGATCCCGGGGTCTTTGCCATGGCGGCCGCGGTGTTCGAGGCGGTCGAGGCGGGCCCACCAGAGTGGCGCGCGCTCGACATCGCGGTGCTGCCCGGCATCACCGCGATGCTCGCCGCCGCCGCCCGCGCGGGCGCGCCGCTGGGGCATGATTTCTGCGCGATCAACCTCAGCGACAACCTCAAGCCCTGGTCGCTGATCGAAAAGCGCCTGCGTCTCGCCGTAGAGGCCGATTTCGCCATGGCCTTCTACAACCCGCGCTCCAAGGCCCGGCCCGAGGGCTTCGCGAAAGCCCTGGATGTCCTGCAGCAGGCCTGCGGCGATGCCCGCCCTGTGATCTTTGCCCGCGCCGTTTCGACCCCGGAAGAAGCGATCCGCGTGGTCCCTCTCGACCGCTGCACCCCCGAGATGGCCGACATGCGCACGGTGGTCATTGTCGGGGCCTCGACCACGCGGGTGATCCCCCGTGATGGCGCGGCCTTCGTCTACACCCCGAGGTCGGTGCCCGCATGATCCAGCCAGCGCAGCACCCCGTCCACCTCATGCGTCTCGCGCCGCGCCGGGATGGCGGGCCGGTCGATCATGATCACCGGCAGGCCCAGTTCGCGCGCCGCCGCGATCTTGGCAAAGGCCCCGCTGCCGCCGGAATTCTTCGAGACCACGAGGTCGATCCGGTGCTCCCGCATCAGCCTTCGGTCGGATTCGAGACCGAAGGGGCCGCGATCAACCACCACATGATGATCGGGAAAAACCAGAGGTGCCTCGGGCGGGTCAACGAGCCGCAGCAGGTAGACATGCTGCGCCTGTGCGGCGAAGTCCGCCAGATGCATGCGGCCCACGGCCAGCATCACGCGGCGCCGCGGACCGGCGAGCGCAGCGACAGCCCCAGCCATGTCCGGCACCCGGATCCAGCGGTCTGCGGCGGTCTCCTCCCAGGGCGCTCGGGTGAGCGCGATCAGCGGCACGCCCGCCGCCCGGCAGGCGGCGACGGCATTGGCGCTCATCTGCGCCGCGAAAGGGTGGGTCGCGTCGATCACATGGGTGATGCGCTCGGCTCGCAGGTGGCTTGCCAGCCCCTCTGCCCCGCCAAAACCGCCGATGCGCAGCGGCAGCGCCTGCGCCGCCGGACTGGCCACGCGCCCCGCCAGCGACACCGTGCCGCGCAAACCCGCCCCGGCCAGCGCCCGGCAGAGCCGCGCCGCCTCGGCGGTGCCGCCGAGCACCAGAAGGTTCGGCTCCATGTCTGAGGCTGTCACGTCCGAAGTCCCTTGGCTGTCGATCGTCGGGCTCGGCGAAGATGGCCCGGACGGGCTCTGCTCCGCAAGCCGTGCCGCGCTCGCGGCAGCCGACATCGTCATGGGACCCGAACGGCACCTGTCGCTGCTCCCCGAGGCGGGCGCAAGGCGGATCGCCTGGCCCGTGCCCTTTGCCGAGGGCATTCCGCAGCTCCTGGCGCTGCGCGGGCAGCGGGTTGCGGTGCTGGCTTCGGGCGATCCCTTCTGGTTCGGTGCCGGCGCGGTGCTGGCGCGGCAACTGGAGCGCGGCGACTGGCAGGCCTTTCCGGGCCGCTCGAGTTTCTCGCTCGCCGCCGCGCGGATGGGCTGGCCGCTGGAGAGCACCGAGTGCTTCGGCCTGCATGCCGCGCCGCTGTCGCGGCTGCGCCCGCGGCTTGCGCCGGGACGGCGGATGCTGGTGCTGCTGCGCGACGGCGCGGCGGTGCGGGCCCTGGCGAACTACCTTGCCGCCGAGGGCTTCGGCGCCTCCGGGATCACCGTTATGGAAGCGCTCGGCGGCCCCCGCGAGCGGCGCACCGAGGCGCGCGCCGAGGCCCTGCCCAAGCGCAGCTTCACCCACCCCGTCTGTGCCGCCGTCGCGGTGGCCGGAGAGGGCGCGGTGCTGCCCCTCGCCAGCGGCCGCCCCGACAGCTGGTTCGAGAGCGACGGCCAGATCACCAAGCGCCCCATCCGCGCGCTCACCCTCTCGGCCCTCGCCCCGCGCCCCTTCGAGCACCTGTGGGATATCGGCGGCGGCTCGGGCTCGATCGGCATCGAGTGGCTGCTCTGCGATCCCACTCTCGACGCCAGCACCGTCGAGCCGCGCCCGGAGCGCGCCGCCCGGATCGCCGCCAATGCCGCCCGGCTCGGCGCCGGGCGGCTGCGGGTGGTCGAAGGCTCTGCCCCCGCGGCGCTGGCGCAACTCGAACGCCCCGACGCGGTGTTCATCGGCGGCGGCCTGACGCGCGACCTGCTGGAGTGGCTGGACACGCATCTTCCCGGGAGCACAAGGATCGTCGCCAACGCGGTGACGCTGGAGTCCGAGGCGCTGCTGACCGAGGCGCAGGCGCGGCGCGGCGGCGCGCTGCTGCGCATCGAACTGTCGTCCGCCCAGCCCCTCGGCCCGAAACGCGGCTGGAAGGCGGCCTATCCCATCGTGCAATGGAGCCACGTCACATGATCGTCGCGGGCTTCGGATTCCGGCAGGGCGCGGGCGCCTCCAGCCTGCGCGACGCCTATGACCGGGCCCGCGCCGGGCGGGAGGCGGGCTGTCTCGCCACGGCCAAGGACAAGGCAGACGCCCCCGCCCTGCGTGCCCTGGCCGGATCTCTCGGCCTGCCGGTCGCTGGCGTCCCGGCCTGCCAGCTCTCCGCGCAGGGCACGGCAACCGACTCCCCCCGCGTGCGCGCCGAACGCGCCACCGGCTCGGTCGCCGAGGCCGCCGCCCTCGCCGCCGCCGGGCCGGGCGCACGTCTGCTTGGCGCGCGCGTCATTTCCTCTGACCGCATGGCCAGCTGCGCGCTGGCAGAAGGACCCGATCCATGACCGTTCACTTCATCGGCGCCGGCCCCGGCGCGCCCGACCTGCTGACCCTGCGCGGCCGCGACATCATCGCGCGCTGCCCGGTCTGCCTCTACGCCGGCTCGCTGGTCCCCGAGGCGATCCTTGGCCATTGCCCCCCCGGCGCGCGGATCGTCAACACCGCGCCGCTGGACCTCGACCAGATCATCGCCGAGATCCGCCTCGCCCATGACGCGGGCCACGACGTGGCGCGGCTGCATTCGGGGGATCTCTCGGTCTGGTCAGCGATGGGCGAGCAGATGCGCCGGCTGAAGGCGCTCGGCATCCCGGTCTCGGTCACCCCCGGCGTGCCTGCCTTCGCCGCCGCCGCAGCCGCGCTCGGCGCCGAGCTGACCCTGCCGGGCCTCGCGCAATCGGTGGTGCTGACCCGCACGCCGGGCCGGGCCTCGTCGATGCCCGAGGGCGAGACGCTGGCCAATTTCGCCGCCACCGGCGCGACGCTCGCGATCCACCTGTCGATCCAGAACATCGCGCGGGTGGTTGCCGATCTCTCCCCCGCCTATGGCGCGGACTGCCCCGTCGCCGTGGTCTACCGCGCCAGTTGGCCGGACGAGGTGATCCTGCGCGGCACGCTGTCGGACATCGAGGACAAGCTCGGCGCGGGCATCACCCGCACCGCGCTCATCCTTGTCGGACCGGCGCTGGCGGGCGAGGGCTTTGAAGAGAGCTGCCTCTATGCGGTGGACTACGACCGCCGCCACCGCCCGCAAAGCGCCGAGAGCCCGTGGAGTGGCTGGACCCCCGAGCAGGAGGCGCAGATCGATGGCTGAGGTTCCCGGACTTCTGGTCTCGGCGCCCTCGTCGGGCACCGGCAAGACCACGGTGATGCTGGGCCTGCTGCGGGCGCTGGCCGAGGACGGCTTGGCGGTTCAGCCCTTCAAGTCCGGCCCCGACTACATCGACCCGGCCTTCCACCGCGCTGCCAGCGGGCGGCTAAGCTTCAACCTCGACGGCTGGGCCATGGGACCACACCTCTGGCAGGCGATCGCGGCGCAGGCGGCGGGGGCGGACATCTGCCTCGCCGAGGGCTCGATGGGGCTCTACGACGGGGTCGCGACGCGCGGCCAGCAGGGCTTTGGCAGCAGCGCCGAGACGGCGCGGGCGATGGGCTGGCCGGTTGTGCTGGTGCTCGACGTGGGCGGGCAGGCGCAATCCGCCGCCGCAACGGCGCTGGGGTTCCGGCAGTACATGCCCGATCTGCCCTTCGCCGGGGTGATTCTCAACCGCGTCGCCTCGCCCCGCCACGAGCGGCTCACGCGGCTCGGCATGGAGCGCGCCGGGCTGCCGGTGCTCGGCGTGCTGCCCCGGCGCGGCGACCTGACCCTGCCGGAGCGGCACCTCGGGCTCATCCAGGCCGTGGAGCATCCGGACCTCGAAGCCGCCATCGCCGGGTACGCCGCCTTCCTGCGCGAGCATGTCGACCTTGCCGCGCTCCGCACCGCTGCTGCGGGCGGGCCGTTGCCCGGCGCAACGCCGGCCCTGCCCAGGCCCCCGGCGCAGCGCATCGCGCTGGCGCAGGACGCGGCCTTTTCCTTCACCTATCCGCACCTTCTCGAAGGCTGGCGCGCCGCCGGGGCCGAGGTCCTGCCGTTCTCTCCGATCGCCGATGAGCCGCCCGCCGCCGGGGCCGATCTGGTCTGGCTGCCCGGAGGCTACCCCGAACTGCACGCCGGGCGGCTCGCCGCCGCCGAGACCTTCCGCGCCGGGTTGCGCCGCCATGCCGAGACGCGCCCGGTCCACGGCGAGTGCGGCGGCTACATGGCCCTTGGCGCGGGGCTGATCGACAAAGGCGGCACGCGGCACGAAATGGCGGGCCTGCTGGGCCTCGTCACCAGCTATGAGACCCGCAAGTTCCACTTGGGCTATCGCCGCGCGGTGCTGCGCGCGCCGATGCCGGGCTTCGACGCCGGGGCGGCGCTGCGCGGCCATGAGTTCCATTACTCCACCATCTTGCAGCAACCCGACCCGCCGCTGGCCGAGGTCGCCGATGCCGATGGCGCCCCGGTGGCCGAGACCGGCTCGCGGCGCGGGCAGGTCACGGGAACCTTCTTTCACCTGATCTCGGCGGAGGAGCCGTCTGCCCCCCGCGCACAAGCCGAAGAGGAGGCGCGCATCCAGACCAAAGCCCGGCGCTGAGCCGACCCCGCATGGTGTCCCGCACGGGACGCAAGGGAACCGGGTGAGAGGCCCGGACTGCCCCCGCAACTGTAAGCGAGGAGCGCCGAGGAAGATCCACTGGCAGGCATGCCGGGAAGGGCCGAGGCGCGACGATCTGCGAGTCAGGAGACCTGCCATGCGACCCCCTTTCCCGCCCTCATGGGCAATTTCGCTGCCGGTGGGGCAGCCACACGTAAAGGAAATATCATGCATATCGAACCCGGCGTCGTCGACGGCGCCAAACTGGCCTTTGCCGCCGTCACCGCGGCAGGCGCCGCCGGCTATACCGCCAAGCTCGCCGCAGAGGACGCGGCGCGCAGCAACCTCGTTTCGCTTGCCGCGCGCACGCTGATGGCCGCCGTGGGCACCTTCGTCTTCTTCGAGGTGCTGCCGCACTTCCCGGTGGGTGTCTCTGAGGTGCATTTCATCCTCGGCTCGACGCTCTTCCTGCTGCTCGGCGCCGCACCCGCCGCGATGGGTCTGGCGCTGGGTCTGCTTGTTCAGGGGCTGTTCTTCGCGCCCAGCGACCTGCCGATGTACTTCGTCAATGTCACCACGCTTCTGGTGCCGCTCTTCGCAACCGCGGCGCTCGCCCGTCGTGTGGTGCCCGCGGACACGGCCTATGTGGACCTGCGCTATGCCGACGTGCTGAAGCTCTCGGGTGTGTTCCAGGCCGGGGTCGTCGCCTGGGTCACCTTCTGGGTCTTCTACGGCCAGGGTATCTCGGCCGAGACCTTCGGCGCGGTGCTGACCTTCGGCGGCGCCTACATGCTGGTGCTGCTGATCGAGCCGCTGGCCGATCTCGCCGCGCTCGCCGCCGCGAAATCGCTGCGCGACACCGGGCTCGGCCGGCTCTTCGCGCCAAGGCTCTATACCGCCTGACCAGGCGCCCGGTCCCCAGAACGGGGCCGGGCACCCACCGCAAGGAAAGCTCCATGATCCAGGACCTCTGGCTTGTCGGCATCGGCACCGGCAGCCCCGGCCATGTGACCCTCGAGGGGGTACAGGCGCTGCGCGACGCGGCCGTCATCCTGCTGCCGCTGAAGGGCGAGGCGAAAGACGACCTCCGGGCGCTGCGCCAGGTGATCCTCGAGGCCGCGGGCACAAACGCCGAGATCCGCACCTTCACCTACCCCGTGCGCGATCCGACGCTCCCCTATGCCGAGCGCGTCGCCGCCTGGCACGACGAGATCGCCCGGCGCTGGATCGCGGCGCTGCACGGCGCGCCGGAGGGGCCGGTCGCCTTGCTGGTCTGGGGGGATCCGGCTCTCTACGACAGCACGCTGCGCATCGCCGGGCGCCTCCAGCCGCCCCCAAGGCTGCGGGTGGTCCCCGGCATCACCGCGATCCAGGCGCTGACCGCCGCCCATGCGATCCCGCTCAACAGCGTGAACGGCGCGGTGAAACTCACCACCGGGCGGCGCCTCCGCGCGCGGGGCTGGCCCGCGGGCGAGGAGACCGTGGTGGTGATGCTCGACGGGGAATGCAGCTTCGCGGGGCTCCCTGCCGAGGGACTGCACATCTGGTGGGGCGCCTACCTCGGCAGCCCGGCGCAGATCCTCCGCTCCGGCCCGCTGGCCGAGGTCGCGCAGGAGATCATCGCCCTGCGGCAGACGGCGCGGGCCAAGCATGGCTGGATCATGGACACCTACCTGCTGCGCCGTGCCTCCACGGACGGCGCAGACTGACGCCTGCGTGTCCGACGACCGGATCCCGGCCCTTCGTCCCCGGAAGCCCGAAACGAAAAGCCTTGGTGCCGGAAAGCACCAAGGCGAAAGGTTCTCAAATGAGCTGCGGCGCCACCACTCACGGATACTCGTCAAAAAGGCACTCTTGACCTAACGCCACGTCGGTTGCGTAGCACGGAGCTCACCTGACTCCAAGAGATTATCAAATTGATAAAGTTAACTGGGCGGCGACCTGTGACATTTCTTGACCCCATGGCCGCGCTGCGCAAAGACTTGCTGCCATGAACAAACTCAGCTCCATCCTTCAGCTTCGCGAGATGCTGCGCCAGCTCGAACGCGATGTCGGTCTCGAAGATCTCAGCCGCCTGGAACGCGACGTGCTCCTTGCCGCGCATGGACTTTGCGAGCGGCCCGGCGACGTGATCAGCTCCGAGCAGATCCGCGACCATGCGCTGGTCCGCTCCTCCGCGCAGGCGACCTTCTACCGGGCCATCCGCACCCTTCTCGACCGCGGGCTCCTGGAACGGGCGGCGGACACCAAGGCGCGGGCCTACGTCGTGCGGAGCGACCTTGTCGGCGCGCCGCTGCCGCTGAGCTGAGCCCCTGCCCCGCGCGCGCCCGACATGACGGTCCTGCAGAACTTCTCCGTGGTGATCCTGGCCTATGTCCTCGCACACGGCCTGACCGCGCTTCTGATCACCCCGATGCAGTCGCGGCTCATGCCGGAGCTCACCATCTTTGCCAGCCTGGCCTACCTGCCGCATGGCGTGCGGGTGCTCTCGACCTGGCTGCTCGGCAAGCGGGCCTTCTTGCCGCTGTTTCTGGGCGCCTTCCTGTCGGAGGCCCTCTTCACGCCGGCGGAGATCAGCACCCCGACCCAGCCGCTGATCCTGCTGTCCATCGCCGTGGGGGCGGCCTCGGCGCCCCTCGCCTTCGAGGCCATGGCGCTGGCCGGGCGGCGCGTCTACGCCGGGCAGCGGGCGCAAATTCACTGGAAGTGGCTGCTGCTGGCAGGGGCGCTGGCCTCGGTGATCAACTCCGCGGGCCAGTCGCTGGTGTTCTCGGGGCATATCCTGCCCGACGACTCGGTGGCGGTCGTGGCGATCTACGCGGTGGGCGACTTGATCGGGCTGATCGCCACCACGCTGGCGCTGATGCTGGTCTTCCGCTGGATCCGCCTGTTCCTGAACCGCGCGCGTTAGACCCGCAGCGCCGGAAGGCCCACCCCGGTCGACTGGAAGCCGCCGTCCGAGGCAATAGTCTGCCCGGTCACGTAGCTCGCCTTGTCCGAGCAGAGGAAGACGATCACCGAGGCGATCTCATCCTCCGAGCCATAGCGATTGAGCGGGATGGCGTCGTGATAGGCCGCGATGATCTCGGGCGAATGCACCGCCATGGCCAGCTTGGTGCGCACCGGACCCGGCGCCACGCAGTTGGCGCGGATGCCGTATTCGCCCAGCTCCGCCGCCTGCTGCTGGGTGAGCTGGATCACCCCGGCCTTCGAGGTGCCATAGGCCACCCGCAGCGTCGAGGCACGCAGGCCCGAGATCGACGCGATGTTGACGATGGCGCCCTGCACCTGCTTGAGGTGCGGGATCGCCGCCTGCGAGCAGAGGAAGACGCCGTCGAGATTGGTCGCCATGACGGTACGCCAGCGCTCAAAGGTGGTCTCTTCGATGGGGCCGAAATCCGCGACCCCGGCGTTGTTCACCAGCGCGTCGATGCGGCCGAAAGCTTCGGCCACCTCGGCGATCATCGCCGCCACCTGGTCCGGCTGCGAGACGTCGCAGACCACCGGCAGCACGTTGTCGAGCTGCCCGGCCTCCGCCATCAGCACCTCGGCGTCCCGGTCGATCATCGCCACGCGGCGACCCTCGGAAAGGAATTGCTTGGTGGTCGCAAGCCCGATGCCGCGCGCGGCGCCGGTGACGATGGCTGTCTTCTGGGTCATAAAGGACTCCTCAGTTGGCGGGGCCGAGCAGGCCGAGGGAAAGCTGCGGGAAGGCACCGATCACCGCCAGCCCGATCAGGCACACCAGCAGGAAGGGCATGGCGCCGCGAGCGACGCGCTCGATCGGCAGGCGGGTGACATTGGCGGCCACATAGAGGTTGATGCCGACCGGCGGGGTGATCAGCCCGATGGCGAGGTTCACCATCACCAGCACGCCGAACCAGACCGGATCCCAGCCCAGCTCGCGCACCACCGGCATGAAGATCGGCAGGCAGATGAACATCACCGTCACCGCATCCATGAACATGCCGGCGATCAGCAGGATCAGCATGATGACCAGCAGGATCACCCCCTCGTTGCCGGAAAGGCCGAGCAGGGCGCCCGAGTAGCTGCCGACCAGATCCTCGACCGTCACCACCCAGCCGAAAAGGCTGGCATAGGCGACCACGAGCATCACCGTGGCCGAAGAGGCGGCGGCGTTGGACAGCGAATTGTAGAGCCCGTCTAGGGTGAGCGTGCGGTAGATCAGCCCGCCCACCAGCAGCGCGTAGACCGTGGCGACCAGCGCGGCCTCGGTGGGGGTGAAGACGCCCGAGTAGATGCCGCCGAGGATGACGACGGGGGTCATCAGCCCCCAGAAGCTGTCCTTGAACGACAGCCACAGGCGCTGCCCATAGGGCTTGTCCGCATGCGGCATCGGGCTCAGCTTTTCCAGCGCGGCGGCGCGACCGGATTGCGGCTTGGCGAAGGGCAGCGTGAGCAGCAGCATCACGCCCATGAACAGCCCGGGCAGGATGGCGGCGAGGAAGAGATGCGAGATCGAGGTCTCGGCGATCACCCCGTAGATGACCAGCCCGATCGACGGCGGGATGACGATCGACAACGCCGCGCCGGTGCAGACCAGACCCGCGGCATAGGCCTTGGGATAACCGTCTTCTTCCATGCCCTTGATGATCATCGGCCCGATCGCGGCGACCGAGGCCGGGCCGGAGCCGCTCACCGCGCCCCAGAAGAGGCACACGGTTGTGCCGACGACACCCATGCCGCCTGGGGTTGCACCGATCAGCACGCGGAAGAAGCGGATCATCCGCTCCGCGATGCCAAGCGAGCCCATCAGCGTACCGGCAAGGATGAAGAACGGAATGGCCAGCAGCGAGAACTTGGTGATGCCGGTGGCAATGAGATCGCCCGCCAGCTCCAGCCCGAAACCGATCTGCCACATGGCGTAGATCGCCGACAGGCCCAGCGAGAAGGCCACCGGCACGCGCAGCGCCAGCAGGAGGAAGAACAGGATCACCATCTCGGTGCCCGCGGGCAGGCCGGGGAAGAGATCATACATCGGGGATCACCTCGTTGTCCTCGCCGGTGCGCCAGACCACCCAGGCGTGTTGCAGGTAGCGGATCAGCACCAGCGCGAAGCCGAAGGGCACCGCGGCCTGATAGTACCACGCCGGGATCTGCAGCCCGTAGGAGCGCATGCCATTGTCCATGAGGTTGGCCACCGCCTGCCACGAGAACCACGCCGAGAGCACCAGCAGCAGCGCCGAGGCCAGCACCGAGAACGCGAACACGACCCGCCGCGCCGGGCGCGGCAGCATGTCGTGCACCAGCCCCACCGCCAGATGCTCGCCGCGCCGCGCGGCGATGGCCGCGCCGAAGATGGTCAGCAGCAGGAAGCCGTTGGTCAGCAGCTCTTCGGTGGCGGCCAGCGAGTAATGCGTGCCGTAGCGCACCACCACATTGGCAAAGCCGAGAAAGGTCATGGCCAGGAAGAGCACCGCGCAGATGATCTTCTCGGCCTCGCGCAGGATGAAGGCCATTGCCCCTCCCTTGTCAGCAGGCGTGGGTCAGGACGAAAGGCGTGTCCCCGCGGGGACACGCCGTTTTCGGAGGGTTACTTCGCGCCGTCGATGGCGGTCTGGAAGCTTTGCACCAGCTCGGGGCCGACCTTGGCCGCCCATTCGTCGAAGGCGGGCTGGGTGGCTTCCTTGAAGGCCGCGAGTTCCTCGGCGGAGGGCTCGTAGACCTCCATGCCCTTCTCGCGCAGGAAGTCGATGCCCGAGGCGGTGGCCTCGCGGCTGATCTCGCGCTGGTAGCTCATCGCCTCTTCGGCGGCGCTCTTCAGCTTGGCCTGGGTGTCTGCATCGTAGCTGTCCCACTTCTTCTGGCTGATGCCGATGAAGATCGGATCATAGGAATAGTGCCAGGTGGTCAGATACTTCTGCACTTCGTAGACCTGCTGCGGGATGATCACCGCACCGATCGGGTTTTCCTGCCCGTCGACCACGCCCTGCTGCAGCGCGGTCAGGGTCTCGCCCCACTGCATCTGCTGCGGGTTGGCGCCGAGCGCATTCATCACGTCGATGTACATCGGGCCGGCGACCCGCATGTTGAGGCCCTTCATGTCCTCGGGGGACTTCACCGGACGGGTGTTGTTGGTCACCTCGCGGAAGCCGTTCTCGCCCCAGGCCAGCACGACGATGCCCTTGCCCTTGAGGATCTCGGCCAACTTGGCGCCGGGCTCGCCCTGGGTGGTCGCATCGACCTGGTCGTAATCGGCATAGAGGTAGGGCAGCGAGAAGGCCGCCATCTCCGGCACCAGCGGGGTCACGTTGATCGCCGAGGTCACCACGAGATCGAGCGCCCCGCGGCCGACCATCTCGGCCTGGCGCATCTGGTCGCCGCCGGCGAGCTGGGCGTTCGGGAAGACGCGCACGGTGATGTCGCCATCGGTGGCTTCCGAGAGCAGCTCGGCGAACTTGTCGGCGCCCTTCTGCCAGGTGGTGGTGTCGCCGGTGTTGTGCGACAGGCGCAGGGTCTCGGCGGCAGCGGCGCCGACCATCAGTGCGCCGGCGAGCACGGTTGCGAGGGCGGTGGTGCCCAGTTTCGCGAAAGTCATTCTGTCCTCCCAGGAGTCTCGGGCCGCCCTCGGCCCCGCCCTGCGCGACCTCCCTGCCCCGCACGACGATCCACATCATGGAACAGTTTCATTGCCACGGACAAGAACAACTTGCAATATTCTGAAAGGATCAAAATATTACGGGGCAACTTTTCTAAGTCCCGCGGGAGGAGATGGACCTAGATGGTCCATATTATGGAACACACAAGGGACGGCAGCACCCCCGGCAGTCTCGCCGGCAGCCAGAGCGTCGACCGCGCGCTGGCGCTTCTCGGCATGGTCGGACGCCGCCCGCTCGAGGGCGCAAGCCTGGGTGAGCTGGTCGCGGAGTCGGGGCTCAACAAACCCACCGTGCGGCGGCTGATGCTGGCGCTGATCCGCAACGGCATGGTCGAGCAGAACGAGGCGACGCGGCGCTATTTCCTGGGCGAGGAATCCTACATTCTCGGGACTTTCGCGGCGCATCGGCACGGGCTGCTGGAACTCTCCTTCGAACCCCTGTCGCGACTGGCGCAGCAGACCGGGGACGCCGCCTTCCTGTCGGTCCGGCGCGGCTTCTCGGCGCTCTGCCTGCACCGCGAGGAGGGCACCTACCCGATCCGCACATACGCGCTGATGACCGGGCGGCTGCACCCGCTGGGGGTCGGCGCGGGGTCGCTGGCGATGCTCTCGGCCCTGCCCGACGCCGAGGTCGAGGCGGCGCTGGCCGCCAATGCCGCGCGACTCGAGGCCGACTACCCCGGCCTGCCGCCCGCGCAGATTCGTGCCCGCGTCGCCGAGACCCGGGCGCAGGGCTACGCGCTGAACCCGGGTCTGGTGTTTCCCGACTCGTGGGGACTTGGCGTGGCGCTGCGTCGTCCGGACGGTGCGCTGGCCGGCGCGCTGTCGCTGGCCGCCATCGAAAGCCGCATGCAGCAGCCGCGCCGCGAGGAGCTCGTGGCACAGCTGCAGGCCGCGGCGCAGGAGATCGAACAGACACTCGCGCAGCTCTACGCCGCGCGCACCCGCATTTGAGGAGGACATGATGCAAGACCCACAGATCGTCGGCTGGGGCCACACACCCTTTGGCAAGTCCGAGCACCCGGACAC
Organism: Salipiger sp. PrR007; assembly: GCF_010499845.1. Classification (NCBI taxonomy): domain Bacteria; kingdom Pseudomonadati; phylum Pseudomonadota; class Alphaproteobacteria; order Rhodobacterales; family Roseobacteraceae; genus Salipiger; species Salipiger sp. PrR007. Next base: position 116,128 of record NZ_JAAGOZ010000014.1, read on the forward strand.
TGAAAGCTTGATGGCCGCCGCCGTGAGCGAGGCGCTGGAGCACGCCGGGATCACCCCCGAGGATGTCGACGGGCTCTTCGTCGGAGTGTTCAACAACGGGTTCTCGCAGCAGGATTTCCAGGGCGCGCTGGTCGCCATGGGCGATGAACGCTTTGCCCACACCCCCGCCACGCGCTATGAGAACGCCTGCGCCACCGGCTCGGCCGCCCTGCACGGCGCGATGGATTTCATCGCCGCCGGACGCGGCCGCATCGCGCTGGTGGTGGGCGCCGAGAAGATGACCGCGACCCCGACGGCCGAGGTCGGCGACATCCTCCTTGGCGCCAGCTACTGCAAGGAAGAGGCGGACATCAGCGGCGGGTTCGCCGGGCTCTTCGGGCAGATCGCCGGCAGCTACTTCCAGCGCTACGGCGACAAGAGCGAAGAGCTGGCGATGATCGCCGCCAAGAACCACGCCAACGGCATGGCCAACCCGCTGGCGCACATGCGCAAGGATTTCGGCACCGCCTTTTGCAACACCGTCTCCGAGAAGAACCCGATCGTCGCGGGGCCGCTGCGGCGCACCGATTGCTCGCTGGTCTCGGACGGGGCGGCGGTGCTGGTGCTGGCCGATGCCGACACCGCGGCCGGGATGCAGCGCGCCATCGCCTTCCGCGCGCGCAGCCACGTCAACGAGATCATGGCGCTGTCGCGCCGCGACGTGCTGGAATTCGCCGGGGCCCGCCGGGCGTGGCAGCAGGCCTTCGAGACCTCGGGGCTGAGCCTCGACGATCTGTCGCTGGTCGAGACCCACGACTGTTTCACCATCGCCGAGATGCTGGAATACGAGGCCATGGGCCTTGCCGAGCGCGGCCAGGGCGGGCGGGTGATCCGCGAGGGGATCACCGCCAAGGACGGCAGGCTGCCGGTCAACGCCTCGGGGGGGCTCAAGTCCAAGGGCCACCCGATCGGCGCCACCGGCGTGTCGCTGCACGTCATGGCGGCGATGCAGCTTGCCGGCGAGGCGGGCGAGATGCAGATCCCCGGCGCAGAGATCGCGGGCGTGTTCAACATGGGCGGCGCAGCGGTGACCAACTACGTGTCGATCCTGGAGCGGGTGAAATGACCATCGACCTCTCCGGTGGCCTGCCCCCCGTGTCCACGCGGGTGATGAACCTTGCCAACTTCCTCACCGAGAGCGCCCGCCGCCACCCCGATGAGATCGGCTTCGTCTGGGGCGAGCGGACCTGGACCTGGGCCGAGATGGAGGCGCGCTCCGCCGCCTTTGCCGCCGCGCTGCAGGGCCGGTTCGGTCTGCAGAAGGGCGACCGGCTGCTGGTGCAATCGGCCAACAACAACCAGATGTTCGAGGCGATGTTCGCCTGCTGGCGCATCGGCGCGGTCTGGGTGCCCGCCAACTTCCGCCAGTCGCCCGAGGACATTGCCTTTCTGGCTCAAAGCTCGCAGGCCAAGGGCATGCTCTGCGAGGCCGCCTTCCCCGAGCATGCCGCCGCCTGCGACGGCCTCGGCTTCGTGATCGGCATCGGCGAGGGTCTGGGGGAGAGCTACGAGGCGCTGGTGGCCGCCCACCTCGGCCAGCGCCCGCCGCAGGCGGCGGTCCAGCGCGACGATCCCTGCTGGTTCTTCTTCACCTCCGGCACCACGGGGCGGCCCAAGGCGGCGGTGCTGACCCATGGGCAGATGGCCTTTGTCGTCACCAACCACCTGTGCGACCTGATGCCCGGTACCGGGCCGGAGGACGCCTCGATCGTCGTCGCGCCGCTGTCGCATGGTGCGGGCATCCACCAGCTGGCGCAGGTGGCGCATGGGGTGAAAACGATCCTGCCCGCCGGGGCCAAGTTCGACCCTGACGAGATCTGGGGACTGGTGGCCAAGTGGAAGGTCACGAACCTTTTCACCGTGCCCACCATCGTCAAGTTGCTGGTCGAACACCCCTCGGTCGCCGAGCACGATCATGCGAGCCTGCGCTACATGATCTATGCCGGCGCTCCGATGTACCGCGCCGACCAGATCCGCGCGCTGCAGGTGCTGGGGCCGAAGCTGGTGCAGTACTTCGGCCTCGGCGAGGTCACCGGCAATATCACCGTGCTGCCGCCCGCGCATCACTCGGCGGAGGATGGCGCGATGCGCATCGGCTCCTGCGGCTTTGCCCGGACCGGCATGCAGGTGCAGATCCAGGACGCCGAGGGGAATGAGGTCGTTCCGGGCGAGACCGGCGAGATCGCGGTGATCGGCCCCGCCGTCTTTGCCGGCTATTTCGACAACCCCGAGGCCAATGCCAAGAGCTTCCGGGGTGGATGGTTCCTCACCGGCGATCTGGGGCACATGGACGCCGAGGGGTTCGTCTACCTGACAGGGCGCGCCTCGGACATATACATCTCGGGCGGCTCGAACATCTACCCGCGCGAACTCGAGGAGAAGATCCTGCTCCATCCCGAGATCTCGGAGGTCGCCGTGCTGGGCATGCCCGACCCGGTCTGGGGCGAGATCGGCGTCGCGGTCTGCGTGGGGCGCGGCGCGGGGTTGACCCCCGAGGCGCTGCTGGGCTGGCTGACCCCGAAGATCGCCCGCTACAAGCTGCCCCGCCACGTGGTCTTCTGGGAGGAGATGCCGAAAAGCGCCTATGGCAAGATCACCAAGAAGATGATCCGCGAGGCGCTGGTCGCGCGCGGCGACCTGCCGACGGCGGGGGCGGGCGCCCCGGAGCGGAACCCGGAGAGGAGCCCGGCGCCATGACCCTCCGGCAGCAGCTCGCGCACCCGGGCCCCCGGGCGTCCGGGCGCTTCACCGCCCTGCCCTGCCGTGCCCAGAAGCTGGAGCTGCGCCTCGCCGCGGGGCTCACCGTCGAGCAGGCGGTGGTGCAGGCGCTTGCCGAGGCGGGTTTCTCGGCCGGTTACCTGCGGCTGACCGAGGCCGCCTTCGCGCGGCTCGCCTATGTCATCCCTGCCCCCGCCCCCGGAGACGGGCGCGCCGCCTGGTACAGCAAGACCCATGTGCTCGACGGCGCCCTGCTCAGCGAGGCCGGGCTGCACCTGGGGGTGAAGGACGGCGCGCCCTTCGTGCATTGCCACGGGCTCTGGTCCGGCCAGGACGGGCAGCCGCGGATGGGCCACCTCCTGGCGCAGCAGTCGACCCTTGCCGAAGACGTGCTGGTGCACGGCTGGGGCCTCACCGGTGCCACGCTGAGCGTCGCGGCGGACCCGGAGACCGGCTTCGATCTCTTTTCCCCCACGGCGGTGGGCGCGCCCGGAGAGGGGCGTCCCGCCCTGCTCTGCACCCTGCGCCCGAACGAGGACCCCCACGCGCTGCTGCCGCAGGCTGGTGCCCCGCTTGGCCAGGCCCGGATCGAGGGCATCGGCAGCCTCGTGCACAGCCGCTTCGAACACGATGAGCTCGAGAGCTACGCCACCGAGGTGCTGCTGCGCGCCGGGCGGCTGACCGGCGACAGCGTGATCCTCAACGTCGCCTCGGTCGGCTTTGACGGCAGGCCGGTGTCCGGCGTCCTGCGCCCGCATGACAACCAGATCTGCATCACCGCGGAACTCCTGCTGATCGGGGAATAGCCGGGCTGCGGGCGGGGGCCCGCGCCGGGCCCCGCGCGACTTTCCAAATACGCCTGCCCAGACGCAAACGCCCGCGCCGCCGGTCGGGCAGCGCGGGCGCGTCTCGGGTGCGGCGCGGCTTACGTCAGATCGCCGGGCAGCAGCGCGTCGGGCAGGTTCTGGTAGCTCACCGGGCGCAGGAAGCGGCGGATCGAGAGGGTGCCCACCGAGGTGGCGCCGAAGTTGGTCGAGGCCGGGTAAGGCCCGCCGTGGACCATCGCGTCGCAGACCTCGACGCCGGTCGGGAACCCGTTGACCAGCAGCCGGCCGGC